>CAJOCS010000001.1:0-956 GCA_905233655.1 uncultured Bacteroidales bacterium
TGTCCTCGTCTGCGCCGAGTACACTGGACGATATATCTATCCTCTGACCGTAGCCTGTCAGGAACTGGACATCTTCCTCTGGATGGACGACCCCACCCGTATCAAGAACTCCATGGGCCTCACCCGTGGTAAGAATGATGCCATTGACGCGGCCAGAATCGCCGAATATGCCTTCAGGTACAGTGATAAGGCCGTACGCTACGCTATCCCTGATGCGGCGCTGGTCTCAATGAAGAGCCTCCTTGCAGACCGCGAGTTCCTTCTTATCGACAGGAAAAGATATCAGTCTCAACTCACTGACCAGAAGAAGTATATGGCTCCTGGCGACTTCAAACACAAGAACAGCCGATGGAAGAAGGTCATCAAATCCATTGACGAGCAGATCGCAGCTATTGATGCCGAGATAGAAGCGCTTATTGAAGCTGACCCGGTATTGACTCGCCAAAAGGATCTTCTTGTAAGCATTGACGGCATTGGGGAGCGCATCGCCATCAATATGATTGCCGTCACCGGTGGCTTCACACGCTTCCAGAACGCACGGCAGTTCTGCAGCTTCGCCGGACTCACACCATACAAGTACGACTCCGGAACGTCAGTTCGGTCAAAGGCCAAAATATCCAAACGGGCTAACCAGACCATGAAGGCGCTGTTGCATCTCGCAGCCGTCGGAGCCGCCACACACATGAAGGAGGGTGAATACAAAGACTATTATGAACGCAAAACCAACGAGGGAAAACACGTTATGTGCGTGCTGAACGTTATCCGGGCAAAGCTCGTTCACCGAATGTTCTCCGTTATAAAAAGAGACACCGAATACACAAAGGAATATAAGCCTGCATGTTAGACACGCTCCAGGGGTGGCCGCGCTGCGGCACGGGATCGCGGGCTTCATTGACTATTACAACAACCGGCGCTGCCACCAGGGCATCGGGCACAAGATCCCGGCCCGGGTCTAT
>CAJOCS010000001.1:1003-131693 GCA_905233655.1 uncultured Bacteroidales bacterium
GTCCAGGACGCAGAGCACCACCTATAGGGAGGGCTCTGCTCCGAGGAGAGATTGACTTAACAAGGGCTTAACCCTGTCCAACCAGAGGAGGCCACTATAGGCAACCGTCTCCTCCCTTCGCGAAAAAGGTTTAATACTACCCCCAACGGACTAAATTCATACGAAAATGGCAAAAGAACTCTTACTCAGGCTTATCGACGGCGACTACAAGGAAAATGAAGTCACCGGAAACGATATGGGCGAGCAGAATGTCTACCTTATTCTCACATCGCTTCTGAAACCGGGCAAACTGGTGGACTGGCCGCTGAACAGCGAGCGTCCGAATCACGGAATTGTCCCGGATGAGATTGGTGAAGACTATGTGAAACTCACTGTCTGGAACGTAGGAAGCTCTTCAAATTCCATTACGCTTCACCTTGGCGAATCCTATTCCGACACTTACTGCTTCGGGGAATGGAGCTACTCCTACCGCATTTCCCTGGAAGAGGCCAGCGAAGAAACAATCGCCGCCTTCGGCCCGGGACGGATTCTTGCCGAGGCGGAGGCCTGCGACGACTACATCAAAAGGATAGAGCTATATGAGTCGGCCGCAAAGCTCAACAGCCCCGAGGCCTATGCCTGGCTGGTGAATCACGAACTCACGAAAACCGGCGGCTACGGTCCGGAACTCTACAAAGCACAGGATTGGCTGAAAGAGGCCGTGGATAAAGGCGTCGGCGAAAAAGCCAAGGAAGTGTTTGACGCCCGTCCGGCTTTCTATGTCGTGGACGGAGTTCTCCTGGGCGTTTACCGCGGCGGGAAACTGCTCACCGTGCCGGAAGACGTGGTGACCATAGCCACATACAGTTTCTCCCGCTGCCGCTACATGATTGAAAAACTGATTGTCCCCTCCTCGGTGAAGGAAATCCAGGACCAGGCATTCACCGACTGCAAATTCATCCGGGAAGTGGAAATCCAGGGGCCGGCAAACATCGGCAAATACGTTTTCCACGGCTGCTCCGCCCTGAAAAAGATTACCCTCGACCGCAATGCGCAAATCGACGGCGAGTTTCTCGCCTGGAACATGAAGAATGTAGAAGTGATCTATAAATAGCCCCTGTCTCATCCCCGATAAACGAAAAGCCTTATGAAAAAAGAACGCTTCCAGGAAATAATGCAGGAAATCCGCCGCGCCCGCTGGCAGGACGTCGTGGACATGAAAGAAGGCCCCGCCGGATTCGAGCTCAACCTCAGGTTCTGCTGGAACAGGGAAGCCCGCACCGTCCTGCTCATGGCCGACGAGATTGTCCCTTACATGGAAAAACTCTCCGACGAAGACGTCTTCAGCCTGAATTATATGTACATTACTCCCGATGTCCCGGTCAAGGAGAGAAGCCTGGCGAACGACTACTTGTACGACGTATTTATCCGCTATTCCGGAGACATCCAGCCACACTGGAAGCAGCTTCGAGTCCGCACCGGAGGTAAAGAACAGACTCTTCAGAGGAGCAGCCTGTATCCCGGGCTCGCCATCCAGGGAACTCCGCTTCGCGTCTACGCTATGGACGACGGAAGCATCACCCTCATGAATGCCGACGGAGACCTCCTCGGGATGGGAGAGAACCATGAGGTTTTCCAGGAAATCTTCCCCGGTGTGGAAGCCATACTGGAGTACGACCACGACGAGTTCCCGGCCCTGTGGGAATGGCTGTACATAGACCACGACATCGAGGGCGAAAGCACGCCGTGGTACAGGAAGGAGCACCAGAAAAGGGAAAGCATCGAGGAAGGGATGGTATATCTTGACAGTTCCGACATTTACAAGGAGCTTCCTGTGGTGACGGTAAAGAAAATGGAAGACCGCAGCATTACGCTTGAACTTTCCGGAAAGAAGGTCAAGAAGCAGGAGGTGGTCCTGAACGAGCCGAACGCCACGGTAACCATCTGGGAAAAGGACGGACATTCTCTCAAAGCCCGAATCTACACCCCCGAGCCCCGGAAGGAGACTGCAGAGTCCTTCTTCGGCGAAGGCCCTGTCCCCTCCGGCTGCCAGCTTACGATGGTGCTTTCTCACAACGGAAAAGAATTCATGTGCGTCAAGGATGTCAGGGAAAGCAATCTGCGTCTGAAACCGGACGAATATAAAGAAGACATCTTCTGGAACTGGCCGTCAGTATGGGGTTTCACAGACGGAAAGATGGTGGTTGGACGAAATGACCGGAATTGGCGGAAGACCTTCATCGGCCTTCTCCCGGCCGGAGAGACGCTGTCTTTCAAAATAGACGACTACGACGAGTTCGACGACGACGATAACGATACCCATTACGGAGAAATCGGCCTCCGGTGGGAGAACGTGAAGAAGGATTTCGAGATTCAGGACGGCATCCTGAAAAGCGTCCCGGACCAGGAGGAAATAGTTGTTCCCGAAGATGCCGCCGAAATTGAATACGACGCCCTTCTCACGGCTCCTTCGCTCCGCAGAATCACCATCCATAAAGGTGTAAAGCGCTTCTCGGGCGCGCTGAGCGAGTTCCACAGCAAGCGCGGCAACAAACTGGACGTCACTTTCCTCGGCTCTCTCCAGCAGTGGTTCGACCTTGCCCTCAGCCTTTCCGGGCACATCGGCAGGCTTGTCATCGGCGGCAAGGAGCAGACTTTCTATCACGAAGGGGCTCTTGAGATTCCTGAAGGAATCACCAGCATAGGCAATTATATGTTCGAGTACTGCGACACCCTTGAAAGCGTCGTGCTCCCGAAGGAGGTCGTCTCTGTCGGCGACCACGCCTTCGCCTATTGCCGGAACCTTCGGAGCGTAAAGGTGCTTGGGCCCGCCGACGTCGGCCCGTCGGCCTTCACATCCTGCAAAAGCCTCGAAGAGTTGTATCTTGCCGACGGAGTAAAGTCGCTCGGCAGCGGTTGTCTGGACTTTGTAACTTCGCTAAAGAGCGTATTCATTCCCAAAAGCGTAAAAAAAGCCCAGATTCTCAGCAGCCAGAACGACGGCCGCTCGTGGGCGCCAATCTTCCTGTGCGAGGCGCCTGAACGCCCCAAAGGCTGGGTGAAGACCTGGAACCTCTCCTATTTCGACCCGCGCTTCGGCCTGGGCCACGGGTACGACTACTATCACGAGGCCGTTTGGGGCTGCGAACGGGAAAAATAGCATCCCCCCATGCAAGGTTTCGCACACCACGGGATTATAATGTAAAGATATTAGTTACCTTTGCAGTATGAAGACTAAATACTTCTTCGTTTATGTATTTGTGGGAATCGCTTTCCTGGCGGTTTCACTGTGGGTGTGGCTCTCCGGCGGCAGGAACGCCCGCGCTGTCAACGCCAAGTACCGCCTGGGCGGAGTGATGCTCACTGCATGGTCTTTCCTTTCCATGGTTTCCTGCGACATTCCCGGCCTGCCGCCCTTACCCGGCGGCGACAACGGGGATGACGGCATGATTATGTGCTACGACCCGGTGATGCCGGAAGAAGACTATACGCTGATAGAAATCCGGCATGCCGACCAGTCCCGGAATTTTGAAGCCAACGAAATCGTTCCCGGCGACACCATTGTCGTGAGAATCATCAAGCCCGCCAATACGGAATACACCCTTGAAGTCACTTCGATGGCAAGCGAAGAAAACCCTGAAGAGATGGTGCTGCAGCACACCGATTTCACGGTGGAGCAGGCCGACGACGTCTCCGCCGAGATCCTTCTTTCGGAAGATATCACCTATAAGGGACAGGGCGCCATTTGGGTGGAGAGCCAGTGGAGCGGATACAGGTCTGTCATCATCCTCTGATGCCGCATTCCTCGCCGTAGAAGATTTTGCGGGCAAAAACGCCGACATGCGCTTTTGCAATCACTCTCCAAAGGTTCTGGGTAACATTTTTGAAAGGCCGATAGAGGACATTCTCAACGACGGGAGCGTCCGGGAGTGGTACTCGGCAGTCCCGGAAAATTGTGCCGACTGCCCGCTTCTTGCCCGTTGCGCCGGCGGCTGCCGCGCGGCCTCTGAACAGGTCTTCGGCACTTTCGCCCACGAAGACCCCATCCTTTCCGCAAGCCTATAGAAGACCTTCTTCGCCGGCGCGGAAAATGAGTTCGGCGGTGTTTGCAACGTCGAATTTCACCAGCAGGCGCTTGCGGTACCACTTGATGGTTTCCGGGCTCAGGCACAAGGCGTCGGCAATCTGGCCTGCGGTGTAACCCTTCGAAAGAAGGTCCAGAATCTCCTTCTCACGGCCGGTAATCTTCACTCCGGAGGCCGATTTAATCTCGGACGGCGGCTCCGAAGCCACCTGCATCGTAACGCGGCGGCGCCGGACTAACCATACGGCAAGCACTACTACGAGCAAAAGCAGGACCACGCAGAAGAGTATAACCCAGGTGAGTACCCGTTTCTGGGCGCTAAGCACCTCTTTCATATAATTCAGATTCTCCGTACGGAAACCGGGGCTGTAGTCCGGATGGGCGGCGTAGTAGGCATCGGCCCTACGAAGGAAAGGAAGGCTCTTCCAGGGCTTACCCTGCTCCATATACAGGCGGCCGTAGCCCTTCCAGACGTCCACTATCATCAGCGAATCGGCCGAGGCCACAGCATATTCCATGGCCTTGTCGTAAGCGGCCTCGGCCTTTCGCATATCGCCTTCATCTATCCAGGTCTCGCCGATATTGTACCACAGCACGGAATTGCTCTCGTTCCAGCCATAGCGCTCGAAAATCTCTCCAGCCTTTTCATACCACCGCATGGCCTCCGGAATGGAGTCCATCATATTGTAAAGGTTGCCGATGGAACCGTAAAGGGCCGAATAGGCATCGTCTATCTCGCGCTGCGGATAACCTTCTGGATTGGTAGGAGAGGTGGCGCCTGCGGCCATCGAATCCACGCACACGAGCGAGAGTTTGTAATAGAACATGGCGCTGTCGTACTGCTCCCGGCCGTAGAAAAGCTGCCCGATGTAGCGGAGAGCGTCGCTGTCGGCATCATTCCATCCCCGGGGATGGCTTATGCCTATGGCCTTGCGCGCATAGAACATGCTCTTCTCTGTGTTGACGTGGCTGTAACCCCGCATCAGCGACCTGTAGGCATTGTTCAGGTCCACCAGCTGCCGCGTCGAGGCATTGTCAATCGCATCGGGCGTCCACGCAGCGACAACCCTCTCCAGGGAGTCCAGATTCTGCACCCTCTGGTCGTTGTACGCAAACCCGTGAACAGGCCACAAGGCAAGCGCCAAAGCTATCACCGCTCTTCTTTTCACAAGAAACAAATATACGCAAAAAGTCCCGTTTCACACATTATAGTGGCGTATTTCCCCTATATTCCCCACTTTAGGGTGGTGTTTTCCACGCGCGTGTTACCGAACTTTGCGGGCCGTTATTTCGGGCTGTAGATTAAAATATAATTTTTAACACATAAAATATGAAAAAGTATTACGAAAGCCCCGCTGCAGAAACAGTGGACGTTACGCTGGAATTCAACATCCTTTCCGGCGAGAATCAGTTGTCAAGTCCCAACAATTACTCCGACGGAGGAGAAGGATTCGACTGGTAGCATGTATAACCTCTAAAAGTGAAATCGAAATGAAAAAATACATGTTCATCGCAGTTTCGGCCATTATAGCTATCGCCGCCTGCACCAAAGAAGCTTACACTCCTGCAGAAGAACCCACAGGAATTCCCTTCACCGCTACCATCCAGAACGACGCCGACGTCCGCGCCATCACCGACAATGGAACAAGCCTCAACGTAAACTGGGCCGAGAACGAAACCCTTGCCCTCATCTACACCGCCGGCGGCTCCGCCCGCAATACCACCGCAACCATCACCGATGTGGACGGAACTGGTAAGGCAACCATCAGTGCAACACTTGACGCAGCCGTCACCGACGGAACAAGCGTGACCATTATCTATCCCGCATCCGCAGCCGACGGCACCACCGGCAACGTCCTTGCAAGCGTAATCGCCACTCAGGACGGCACGCTCAGCGCTTCCCGCGACGTTCACAAGGGCAGCGGAACCATCAAGGTAGAGTCTGCCACGGCTTCACTTTCAAATGGCGCCACACTCACAGCACAGTATGCAATCTGCAAATTCGAGATTGAAGATGCCGACGGCTCCAACAGCCTTTACGTCAGCAGTTTCGTAGTGAAGGACAACTCCGACAATATCATCACCACCGTTACCCCCGGTTCCTCCACAAGCACTCTCTATGTGGTGCTTCCCGCCACCTCCGGTCTGCTCTGGTTCGAGGCTGTCTCTTCCGGCGCTCCTTACGTAGCCAAGGGCACTGCAAGCCTTTCCGCCGGCTCGGTCTACCGCCCCACAGTGAAGATGGCAACCATCTTCAACATCATCGGCGCCAACGGCAAATTCTATAAAGACAAGGCCGATGCAGTCGCTGCAGGCACCACCGCCGCCGCCATTATCGCCTACCTGGGCGATGACACCGCGGAAAGCGGATATCAGCACGGACTTGCAATTTCGATGAGAAACTGCGGAACCAGTTCATACAGATGGAGAAGCACCGAACTCTCCGGCATCGACAACGGAACCGGGCATCAGTTCACCACTTATTCAGACGTACTGGCGGCAAAAGAATCAGGTCTGGAATTGTCTGCCGGTAAGGACGATGCGGACAATTACCCTGCTTTCTATGCGGCGATTCATAATGATATCAGCCTTACCGGCGAAACCGGTATGACGGCAAGTCTTCCCTCAAGCGGCACCAGCACATGGTTTCTGCCTTCGGCTTTCCAATGGAACCAGATTATGTGTGGCCTAATGGGAAACTATTCAGGTCTGACTAATATGCCTAACAGTGTATATAATGTCCTTGCCAATTCTACTTCTGATAAGTTTTCTGCCGCAACCGGGTCTACAAATTGCTGGTTCAAGACAGCCACACCCTCTATTCACACCAGTTCTGAATATGATGCGGACAATAACTGGAACTTTAGATCCTCTGCAAGCGGTGGAGAATTGTCGACAGCAGGAAAGAATTTCTGTTTTGTCCGCGCTGCGCTGGCATTCTAAATCATAGATAACAGCGCGAAAGCGTTGTGGAGAAAAGGGATGGGGATGATGCGACGTGGGCGTCGGCCTTGAATTCGCCCGCGGAGCATTATCCCCATCCCGTATTATATCCGCGCGAGCACAGATTGCGCGTGCGCATACGCATTAAGGATATTTTTTCTTACCTTTGTATGATTGAGTCCCGTAACACTAAAACGGATGCGCACGAAATACCGAATTCTTTTGCAGATACTTCTGCTCCTGATGCCGCTGACAGCGCTGGCACAGGGCGGAAGGACACACCGATACACCATTTCAGTGGTGGACAGCGACGGGCAGCCCCTTCCGGGAGCCGTAGCCCTGAACGTAGCCACGAACCAGGGATATACCGCCGCAGAGGACGGCGTAATCGGCCTGGAGGAGAGAGAAGGGAGCGTCCTGAACATAATGTTCCTCGGTTTTGACGACGCCACCATCACCCTGGGCCGCGAGCTTGCCCTTACGGTAACGATGCAGCCCACCCAGTCCATGATGGAAGAGGCCGTGGTGATAGGCTATGGCTCGGTGAAACGCAAGGATATCACAACAGCCGTGTCGGTGGTTTCCACCGAAGACGTGGACATGAGGCCAATAACGTCGGCCGGTTCAATACTGCAGGGAAAGGCGGCGGGCGTGCAGGTGGTGCAGCCTTCGGGAATGCCCGGAGCGGCACTGTCAATCAGAGTGAGGGGCGCAACCTCGGTTCAGGCATCCAACGAACCACTGTACGTCGTGGACGGTACTCCCACCGACGACATCTCTCATCTGGCCCCGGAAGACATCGCGTCGATGCAGGTTCTCAAGGACGCCTCGTCGTCGGCCATATACGGCGCCAGGGCGGCGAACGGCGTGGTGCTCATTAACACCAAGGGAGGCCAGACGGGAAGGACGGACCTTCATTTCAATGCATACGCCGGCGTGTCGCGCCTCGGAAAGACAATGCAGGCGCTCAACACACAGCAGTACAAGGATCTGATGGCCGAACTGGCCGGCAAAACCGTCACCGTTCCCACCATTCCGGAAAGCGAAAACCGGTACACGGACTGGAACGACATCCTCTTCGGCACCGGTGTTACGCAGAACTATCAGCTTTCACTCTCAAGCGGGAGCGAGCGGCTGCGTTACTACGTTTCCGCCGGCCACAGCGAGGAAAAGGGCATCGTGAACAAAGCCTATTTCCGGAGGACGAATTTCCGCGCCAACGTGGACAACGAACTCTTCCCCTGGCTGAACGTGAAACTCAATGCGGGCTATTCCCACAATGCCGGCCGCAGCGTATATGAAAGCCGCAGCTCCATGAGGGCCGGTTCCATACTTTCGGCCATAAACACCCCGCCATTCATGCAAGTCTGGGCCGACGAAGCCCACACCACCTACGACGAAGACGCCTACGGCTCCAGGATCCTGAACCCGATGGCGGCGAACGCTGCCGACATGACAAATTCCGCCGACCGCCTTACCGGCGGCCTCACGCTGGAGCTGAAGCCGCTTCCGGGCCTCACTTTCCGCAGCGCAGGCTCAATTGACCTTTCAAATTCCCGCAACGACTACTATCTGGACCCGGTTTCCACCTCCGACGGACGCTCCACCAAAGGATATGTTTCGGAAGGAGTGTCCCGCAACTTCGAATGGCTGTGGGAGAATATCCTCACCTATGCACTCAGCATAGGAGGAGTACACAACCTGAACGTAATGGCCGGTTCAACCCTTCAGCATGCACAGTGGGACGGCAACAGCCTCGCGGGCTATGACCTTCCCGCAGCCTACCCCGACATCCATTCGGTGGGCGTGGCGAACCAGCTGGACGAAGACGCCACATGGTCGAGCTCCAGCGCCTGGGCCCTGGCTTCCTTCCTGGGAAGGGTAAATTACGATTTCGGCGGACGATATCTCTTCTCGGCCAACATCAGGGCCGACGGTTCGTCGCGCTTCGCTCCCGGCCACCGCTGGGGCGTGTTCCCTTCGGTGTCGGCGGCATGGAGAATCTCGAACGAAGATTTCATGGCCGGCAGCCGCGAATGGCTCGACGACCTTAAGCTCCGCGCCGGATGGGGCCGAAACGGCAACCAGGGCGGAATAGGCAATTACGCCTACCTCGCCTCCATGAGGGGCGTCAAAGTGGTTCCCACCGAGGAGAATGCATATCCCGGTCTGGCAATCACCCAGAACACCGCGGCAAACCCGGAACTCACCTGGGAAAAGACCACGCAGCTGAATGTGGGACTCGATGTTTCGATGTTCAGATCCAGGCTCATGCTTAGCGCCGACGCCTACGTAAAGCGCACCACCGACCTGCTGCTTACAGTAGCCCTGCCGGACAACGTGAACCTCCCCGGAGGCATTACCCGCAACGACGGCGAAATGCTCAACCGGGGCATGGAATTCACCCTTTCGAGCAAGAACTTCACCGGTGAATTCAAATGGGACACCGACCTCAACCTTTCGCTGAACCGCAACAAAGTGCTGGAGCTGGGCCTTAACAAAGTCTACTACTACGCCTCCATGTACACCACTGGAGAACCTGCGGTTATTCTCCGGGAAGGCCTGCCGCTCGGCAGCTTCTTCGGCTACAAATCCCTTGGCGTTAACCCGGAAACCGGCGACATCGACTATGAGGACATCTCCGGGAACGGCAGCATCGGCCCGGAAGACAGGACCGTGATTGGCTGCGCGCAGCCGGATTTCATCTTCGGCATCACCAACGACTTTTCCTGGAAGGGCCTCCACCTGGAAGTTTTCCTGCAGGGAAGCTATGGAAACGACATTTTCAATGCGTCGCGAATCGACACGGAAGGCATGTTCGACTTCCGCAACCAGAGCGTGGCGGTCCTGCGCCGGTGGATGCGTCCGGGCATGGAGACCGACATTCCCCGCTCGGGAAACACGGAGAACATCCGGAACTCTTCCCGTTTCGTGGAGGACGGCTCATACCTGAGGCTCAAGAGCGTTACTCTCTCGTATTCGCTGCCACGGCGCCTTCTCGGGCGTAGCGGAGTGAAAGAGCTCCTGGTATATGTGACCGGGCAGAACCTTCTCACCCTCACCAGTTATTCCGGCTTCGACCCGGAAGTGAACGCCTACGGAGCAAGTTCCGTGGCTATGGGAGTGGACTACGGCACCTACCCCCAGAGCCGCACCTGCATTGCCGGAGTAAAAATAGGATTTTAACAAGGAGGAGCAATCATGAAGAAACTGATTTCAATACTGTCTCTGACAATCCTCCTTGCAGGATGCGAAAAATTCCTGGACGTCAAACCCACGGCCGACCTCACCCGCCCCGCCGAACCTGAGACCGAAAACGACGCCATTGTGCCGAAATATGCCAGCGAGGCCGAAGCCCAGGCAGAACTGAACGGCGTCTACGCCATTTTCAAGGCCGACATCTACGAGATGGAGAGCTTCCTTGTGGGCGACGTTATGACCGACAACTGCTACGTGGGCGGCGACGGAGTGAACGAAGAACAGTTCGACAACGTGGCCCTTACCGCCACCAACAACCTCGTGGACGTGATGTGGCAGCAGTACTACGCCATCATAGGCTCCGCGACCACCGTAATCGAGAACGTGAGGCTTATGGACGCAGAGGCAATCGCCACCGACGCCGCCGCAAAGATAATCGCCGAGGCCCGTTTCCTGCGCGCCTGGGTCCTCTTTGACGTGGTACGCCTCTGGGGCGCCGCTCCGCTTACCCTGGAGCTCCTGCCGCCCATAACCGCCGCCAACCTGGACCGCCTCTATCCCCTGATGTATCCGGAAAGGACCGGCGTCGAAGAGCTCTACGACCAGATTCTCGCCGACCTTGACGACGACGACGTGATATCGCTTCTGGACTCCTACTCCCACGGAGCCTTCCGCGCCAGCAAAGGAGCCGCCTACGGCCTCAAGGCCAAGGTTCTCGCCACCCGCGGAAGCGTAGCCACAAGGGATTACAGCCAGGTAATCCTCTACTGCGACAAAGCCATCGCCGAGGGCTACAAGCTCGTGGACGACTTCGATTCGCTCTGGACCGTGGCCGGAAAATTCTCCACCGAGGGCATGTTAGAACTCCTGTTCACCACCGAGGCCGAGCAGCACAACTGGGCCTACTGGGTGCTCCTCTCGGACATTTCCGGCGAAGTCTCCGTAAGCTGGAGACGCTACTGCACGCCCACTAAGGAGCTGCTTGCGAAATTCGACACGGAGCACGACGTCCGCTACGCCTCCAGCTTCTACTGGGCGAAGGTTCCGTACAACACCTGGTACCCCGCCGGCAATTACCCGCTGGCCTACAAGATAAGGCAGAAAGACAATAACATTATACTGCTCCGGCTTGCCGACATCCTCCTTCTCAAGGCCGAAGCCCTCGTTGAAAACGGCGACGCGAAGGGCGCCGTCGAGATTGTGAACACCATCCGAACCAGAGCGCATATCGGCGCCCTGGACGTGAAGATGTCGAAGGAGCAGGCGCGCCTTGCCGTGGAGAACGAGCGTCAGCTTGAACTTGTGCTGGAAGGCCAGCGCTGGTACGACCTCGTGCGAAACGAAAGGGCCGTGGAGGTGCTTGGAATTGAGCCTTTCCGCCAGCTTCTCCCCATACCGCAGAGCCAGATGGACATCAACACCAGGCTCACCCAGAACGAAGGATATTGAATAATATAAGCCATGAAAAAAGTACTTGCACTTATTGCACTGGCTCTTTCCCTGATGGTTTCATGCGGGAAGGAAAAACCCGAAAATAACGGAGGCGACGGCACCCTGGCCATCACCTCCCTTGCAATAACCTCGGGCGAGACGGTCCAGATTCCCGGCACCGTCACTTTCCAGGTGATAATTGAGGACGAAAAAGTCAATCTGTCCACCCTGGAAGTGTCCGCAGCCCTTTCCGACGGCACCGTAATCGCATCGGCCTCCATCCGTACCCCCGGTCACAAGGCCGACATCCCCGACGGCTCCATCGAACTTCCGTTCGCCGCCGGCATGGTGGATGGAGAGAGCATCGGCCTCAGTTTCAAGGCCATCAACGTGGAAGGCGCCGAGGTGCGTCAGAACCGGATAGTAACGCTCAAGAGGCCCGTCCTCCCGAAGACGCTCTACATGACCATCGGCAAGGATGTCTATCCCATGACGCAGAACCTTCAGAACCCGAATCTGTATGAAACCGCATCGGGTGCCTTCGAGAACATCGCCACGGCGGTTATCGCCACTTCCGAGGAGCCCGGAGCCAATGATTTCGTATGGGTTGGAAGCGACAAGCCCTGCACCGGACGCCTGGGCACGCTCGGAGAAGCTGGAATAGAGCTCAGCTTTCCCTCCTGGCTGGTGGACAAGTGGGCCTTCGACACCGAGAGCTTTGAAGTGTCGCCGAAGGGCGAGGAGCTAAACATAAGCATAGCCGGAACCAAACTGACTCCTTCCGGCGGCATCCTCTATGCCAGCGTACAGTTCCAGCAGGGTGCCACCGTTGAGATTAAAGGCATCTCCGACCTCCAGGGCGCATGGAACCGCGACTTCTTCTCCTACGAAGGCGGCAAGCTCACTTTCCTTCGCGAAAGCGGCACCTACGACGTTTACTACAGTCCCAAATACAATTACATCTGGATTGCAAAGATGACTTCCGTCGCTCCGGAGAACTACTGGGTAATAGGCCACGGATTCACCTGCGCAACAGAATGGCACAACGACTACTTCTACGGCGGCTGGTCCGAGACCGACATCACCCGCATGGGCTACGCCGTGAAGGTTGGGGCCGACTCCTGGCAGTGCTCCATGTACCTGAACAACGCCCACGAGTGGGCCACGGTCGAATTCGAAATCTATTCCGACCTCGAATGGGGCAAGGGCCAGGGAATTGAGCTCAGCACCATAAGCGGCGACACCAAGGGACTCACCATCGGCAACGGAAAGGGCATAACCAGCACCTCCGGCTTCCAGAGCGGCTATTATACCTTCACCTTCCATGCCTCCACCCATACCGCTGAAATCCAGCGAATCTCAGAGTGGCAGGGAAGCAGCGATTCCGGAATCAGCATCAACGGCGTCTCTCTCGAAAACGACGCCTCAGGCTATGCCTTCGCCTCCATCAACTTCACCAAGGGACAGAGTGTGAGCGTAAGCGGCATCTCAGACCTTGAAGGCGCCTACAACCGCGACTTCTTCTTCCAGTACGCCTCCTCCGCGAAAGCGGCCAGTGGAGCGTCCGTTACTACCCGGCATGGAACTACATCTGGGTGTTCAACGAGAGCCTCACCTACCCCGACTGCCTCTACGTCCTCGGAAACGGCAAGATGTCCTGCCCGGTGTGGTACAACGCCCTCGGCGCCCCCACCGACAACTTCTACCTGCGTTCGGTGCCATATTGCTGCATAGCCCCGAAGATAGCCGACAATGAATTCCAGGCCACCATGTACCTCTCCACCGACAACGACTGGAAGGACGTACGCCTCGAGTTCTACAGCGACCTCGCCTGGGGCAAGGCCGAGCCCGTGAAACTCGCCGACGCGGCCATCACCGGCAACGCCGCAGCCATGTTCGAGATTGTGAACCCCGGTCTTGACGGCTGCAACATCCACAGCCTGGATTCCTTCGAGGACGGTTACTACCGCGTAATCTTCCGCACGTCGGCCTCCGGCGCCACCGTTGAAATCAATAAAGTTCAATAATATGAAAAAAGAGTATCTGACTCCGCAGGCCGATAGCGTCCTGCTTAAGCTGGAGAGTGTTTTCCTGCTCAGCACGGCAAGCGGAAACACCACTGAAAACATCACCGAACAGGCCTATGACGGCGACTGGGAATAAAACTGCATGCCTTATGAAAAAGATTTTGATTCTGGCTCTGGGCATGGTATTCGCCCTTTTTGCCTGCAACAAGGAAAACTCTACCGTTATTGGTGCAATTGAAATGACCTTCACGGGAAGTCTCGAACAGCTTCCCGAAACCAAGACATACCTCGAGTGGGATGGCGGAATCCCCGGCTATAAGGTTGGCTGGTGGGCCGGCAATGAAATCCGTGTATTCGACGGCACCGCTACCGCCCGCAAGTTCACCGCTTCCACAAAGGGTGAATCTTCCGATTTCACCGGCTCCCGCCACATACTATGCCCTGTATCCATATCAGGCCGACGCCAAGTGCACCGCCGGCGGAGTATTCACCGCCGAGCTGCCTGCAACCCAGCCCCTCGTGGCCGGAGAACTGGCCGACAACCTGAACCTCACCGTAGCGATGACCACCGGCACCAGCTTCGCCTTCAAGAATGTTGGAACCATCCTTGCATTCAGGCTCACTAATGTGGTTACGAACTGCAGCTATGTCACCATCGAGGGAAACAACAGCGAAACCCTCGCCGGCACGCTCACGATCGATTACAACGGCGGAGACCCTTCGGTTACCTCCGTCGCAAGCCCTTCAACCGTGGTCACCCTTACGAATTCCAACCCCACCCTTGACAGCGGCACCTACTTCTGCGTGGTAAATCCCGTAAACATTACCGGCGGTTTCACAATCACCTTCTACGACGGTTCCGACAACGAGATTACCCATGTCTCCAGCACCAAGCCCGTGAACATGACACGCGGGAAGCTCCTTAACCTCGGAACCCTGCCTCTCAAGCCCACCATCAACGGCACCGCCCTCACCTACGATTCGGTGAACAAGCGCTATTATGGAGACTTCACCTTCGACGGATCCGCAATCTCCATGTCCGGAATCGACATCGCCCACGCAGTCAATCCCGACTTCTTCTCCTACAGCGCCGGCGTTCTCACCTTCCTGCGCAGCACTTCCATTACCTGGACCGTAGAGTACTTCACCGACTACAACTTCATCTGGGTGTCGAACACCATGCTTGGCTTCCCGGATGTACTCTATGTAGTGGGCAACGGCAAATCGGCTTGTCCTTCCTATGAACACGCAACCGGCGAACCCGGCGTCATGTGGAATCTGAGCGCACCTTATTTCTGTGTGGCACCGCTCATTGAAACAACGGCCGAAGCCCACACGCTTCAGGTAACCATGTCCGTCTCCACCGGCAATTCATGGGGAGACGTGCGCGTCTACTTTGGCAAGGGCGGCGGCAACTGGGCCACGCTTTCCTCCAGCGCCACGGTAATCAGCGGAGACAATGCTTCTTCGTTCGAAATTGCCGACGACGGCGGCGGAACCATGACCCTGCACAGCAAGGCCGGATTTGACAAAGACGGTTACTACCGCATGGTCCTCACCTACGACCGCACGGAAAACATCATTACCGGAATAGCACTTACAAAACTCGACTAAATGCGCAGAATCCTTCCACTGGCCATACTGCTGGCGTTGTTCTCCTGCACCGACAAGGGGCCGGAGAACAACACTGTGCCGGCTGAAAAACCGGATGTCCGCGGCACCCTGGTCTGCGAGGAAGCCGGAGCCCTTGTGGCCCGCACCGTCCCCGGCGGAGCTCCCGTCAAACTAAGCCAGCTCTGGAAGATGGCCAGGCCCTCGGCCCCGGCCCTTTCTCCGGACGGGAAAACCCTGGTGTTTCAGGGCATGGAAAAGGGCAAGTGGCAGCTGTATTCCTATGAGCTCACCACAGGTGAAGAGCCTGAGCTTCTTGTAGAAGGTTCGGCTCCCAGTTTCAGCGCCGACGGAAAACGTCTCGCCTTCTCCAAAAACGGCCAGCTGGCCATAATGAACATGGAGACAAAAACTGTCCGCGCACTTACCTTTGAGGCCGACGCCCCCTACCAGCAGGCGTCCTTCTCCCCCGACGGGACGGCTCTTCTGTACTCATTCATGCAGGGGAACCGGATCCAGATAGGGCGCATGGACATCGAAAGCATGTCTTCCCAGACCCTGTTCCGCAACCCCGACGTGGGCCATTCCTCCCCCGTGTACTACAGCGAGGGCAAGTTCTGCTTCGTAAGCCGTGACGGAGGCAATTACTCCATCTGCAGCGCCTCCGACGGAAGTTCATCCTTCAAAACCGTATTCAAGGGGGCCGACTGTCCCGCACCGGCCATCCCGGGCTGGATTGTTTTCAGCAAGGCGGGCTCACTCTGCCTCGGCCATCCCGAGAGCGGAGCGGAGTATCCGCTGGAAATCAGCGGCGACGCATCGGCCTTCAGCAGTGCGGTGGTGAGCATCGCGGAACCCGTGAACAGCGGTCCCGTGACGCCGGAAAACGGCGACGACACCTCCTCCGACCAGCAGCAGCCCGTCCTCAAAGGCCGCATGGTATATCACAGCTACTCCTCCTACAACGCCCGTGACTCCAGGATGTTCGTCTACGACTTCAGCACCGGCGAGAATACGGAAATAAGCCGGGGATGGACCGCCCTCGTGAATCCCATGAACGGACACTTCTCGCCCGACGGGAAACTCATCACCTTCATGGCCGAGGGAAGCGATACCGGAAGCTGGGACATCTACCTGTACGACGTCACCACCGGAGCCCAGCCTGTGAACCTCACCCCGTCCGGAAGCTACCGTGACGAAGACCCGAAATTCTCCTTCGACGGAAGGAAGATAGTGTTCAAGCGGGAGGACCATCTGGCGGAAATCGGCGTGGAAGGCGGCTCGGTGAGAATTCTCACTCCGGACCAGAGCGGCCTCAGCATGCCGTTCTATTCCACCGACGGCAACAAAGTGGTGTTCGGAGGAGGCGACGGGGCCAACTCATACATCGGCCTGCTGGATTTGACGACTTCCCGGATAACCCGGCTCTACGACCGCACCGGCGTGGTGGAGTACTATCCCGTAACCATTGACGCCACATCCTTCTATTATACCGCGCACGTCTCAGCCGACGACAATCACGACCAGCTTTTCAAAGGCTTCTTCGACGGCTCCAACTGCATCGCCATGGCCTTCAACAATGCCAGGGCCGACTATTCCGACGCCTGCCCCGTGAGCGGCGGATGGCTCATTTTCTGCTCCACCCGCTCCGGAAGCCAGGGCGGATATGACCTTTACATCGGCCATGAGATTTCCGGTGTGATATATTCCCTGAACAATTATTCTTCAACCATAAACTCCAGTTTAAATGAATTGGGTGCGTCTTATTGCGCTGTCCGTTAGCGCATCGCTGTTTTTCTCCTGTGGGCAGAAACTGCCCGTCGTAACCTGGACCGAAGGTGAGCCCGACGGCGGCAACACCGTGCATTGTTTCACTATAAGTCCCGCCTCGGCCCTCGGCGAAGACTGGGAAATATGGTTCTCCCAGATTACCGGAAACACCGACGCCCTGGAAGGTTCCGGCGCTCTTATCGAGCAGGTCCAGGGCAACGCCTACCGTATTTATCCCAATCCGGAAGCCACACCTGGCGACACCGTAAAGATTCTCTACCGCAGCATTCCCCTGAAGCGCAACTGCTGGGCCCCTGAAGGCTTCGTACTCCGCAATTCCAAGGGACAGTATCCCCTCGAGGCCAGGTACAATTTCCTGGTCACGGAAGAGCAGCTTCCGGAAAAAACCTGGCGCAAGCCCGATTTCAGCACCCCGGGGCATCCGCTCGCCTACCGTGGATACATGCTGGACGTATCCCGCAATTTCACGCCGAAGGATGAGGTGATTCGCCTGCTCGACACCCTCGCCGCCTACCGCGTGAACTATTTCCAGTTTCATTTCGCCGACGACGAAGGCTGGCGGCTGGAAGTGGAAGGCATCCCCGAGCTCACCTCCGTGGGCGCATTCCACGCCCTTCCCACCATGGGCCCGGACGGCAAGTGGCAGGAACTCACGGCCCTGCAGCCCTCATACGACGGCTGCGCCGACCGCAACGACACCCGCTCCCTCGCAAACGGATACTACACTAAGGCCGAGTTCATAGAGATTATCCAGCACGCCAAGGAGCTCGGAATCACGGTGATTCCGGAAATTGACACTCCCGGCCATTCCAGGGCCGCCATCATTTCCATGGAGGCCTACTGCCGCCGCACCGGAGACGACTCGATGCGGCTTCGCATAGACGACGACCCTTCGGTCTACGTAACGGCCCAGGGCTACAACGACAACATTCTCCCCGTGGACAGGGAATCCGTCTATACCTTCCTCTACAGGGTTTGGGACTACGTAATCGATATCTACCGCGAGGCCGACGTCCCGCTTCCGGTAATCCATATCGGCGGAGATGAAGTGCCCCGCGGCGTATGGGCATGGAGCGACAATCCCACAGCAATGCGCAGCTACTACATCGGCCGCATGGCCGACTATGCCGCGAGCCGCGGCGTAAAGATTGCCGGCTGGCAGGAAATCGTCCAGGGACTTGACGAAGAGTCGTTCGCAAAGCTGAAGGAGGTCCTTTTCGGCATCAACTGCTGGAAGAGAGTCTCCACCGAAATGATTGCCGACATGCGCGAGCGCGGAATTCCAATCATCATTTCCGACGCGAAATATACCTATGCCGACCAGGCCTACTCCTCCGCAAAAACCGAACTGGGCCACTCCTGGGCCGGATACATCAGTCCGGAACTCACCTACGAGTACACCCCCGACCTCGGCGAAGGCGTCCTTGGCATCCAGGTACAGTTCTTTGCCGAGACGCTGCGCAACACCTCTGAAATCTACTACCACACCTTCCCGAAAATGCTCGGAATCTTCGACCTTGCCTGGAACGGGCGCTACTACTATTACGACACCGACGGCAACCAGCGCGACTGAGCATGGACAAGAGCGTAGCAAGCATTCTCAGAGACTATGCCCGCAAGTATGAAACGGCGGATTTCCTGCAGGGAGATCCGTCGTGGTTTATGCATCGGGTGAGCGGCAGCGCGAACCGGGAAATGATGGCCTTCATGGCCGCCGGGCTCAGCTATGGCAGCCGCGCCCAGTTCCTTCCGCGCATCCAGTGGCTGCTGGACAGCGCTGAAGGAGAGCCGGACGCCTGGGTGCGTGAAGGAGCATTCTGCTCCTGCCTGAGCCCCTCCGACAGAAGCTGCTACTACCGCCTCTACACAAAGGCCGACATGTATGCCTTCCTGGAGCGCTGCCGGAAGATTCTCAATGAATACGGCTCTCTCGGAGAATATGTTGAAACCTCTTCCGGAGACGCCCTCGGGGCGGTGAAAGCCCTGTGCTCGGCCTTCGGAGACACGGCGGTGGTGCCGAAGGATGCGACGTCGGCCTGCAAGAGATTATGCATGTTCCTGAGGTGGATGGTGCGCGACGGCTCGCCAGTGGACCTGGGGCTGTGGAGCGGCTTTCTCAACAAGCGCAGCCTGATTATGCCCCTGGATACCCATGTGCTCACCGAGGCGGGCCGGCTCGGCCTCGTAAAGAGCAGGAATGCGTCCATGAACGCCGCCCTCGGGCTCACCCGGGCAATGGCGGAAATATTCCCCGACGACCCGCTGAAAGGAGATTTCGCCCTCTTCGGATATGGAGTTAACCAAAATTTGACTATCTTCGCATAACAAAACACACAATTATATGAGTCAGCTTCACGTAATAGATCACCCCATGATTCAGCACAAGCTCACAATCATGAGGAAAAAGGAAACGGGTTCCAAGGACTTCCGCGTACTGCTTAAGGAAATCTCCCTTCTGATGGGCTATGAAGTCACCCGCGACCTCCCGCTTGAAGACATCGAGATAGAAACTCCAATCTGCCCCATGACCGCCAAAGAGGTGTCTGGCCGCAAAATGGCCATCGTGCCCATCCTGAGGGCCGGTCTCGGCATGGTGGACGGCCTCCAGAGCCTGGTGCCGGTGGCGAAGGTAGGCCACATCGGCCTTTACAGGAACGAGGAGACTCACAAGCCCGTGGTCTATTACTGCAAGCTTCCCGAAGACATCGACCGCCGTCTGGTAATTGTCACGGATCCCATGCTCGCAACCGGCGGAAGCGCCTGCGACGCAATTGCCATGCTTAAGGAGAGAAACTGCAGGAACATCCGTCTGATGTGCCTCGTGGCTGTTCCCGAGGGTATCGAGAGGGTTCAGAGGGAGCACCCCGACGTGGACATCTACGTTGCCGCGGTGGACGACCATCTTAACGAAAACGCCTACATCGTCCCTGGCCTCGGAGACGCCGGCGACCGCATTTTCGGCACCAAGTAATCCGCTTTAAAGAATTTTGGAATAATGGCACTGGAGCAGCTGAGGAGGCTGCCCGTGCCAGTTGTGCATTCCGTTGCCAAGGCAGTTCTTCCATTCCCTGCAGCCCTCGCACTCTCCGGTGCGGGCCCAGCTGCGGTCCCGGAAGGGCTGGAAACGGGTGTCCCAGACCTCGAAGAAATTGTCCTTGTAGATACTGCCCTGGGAGAATGCATCCCGGTCGATATTCGGGCAGGCGCAGATGCGTCCGTCTATCAGAACGGATGCGATGTTCACTCCCGCGCGGCAGAAATACCGTATGTCACGGACTGCTTCTTCATAACGGCCCAGATAGCCCTCGCAGCTGAAAGTGACCTTCATGGGGCCTCCTTCCTCCCGCTTTTCGCGGATAAATTCCATAAGGGAGGTGAACTGGGCGTTGTCCAGATGCATGTCCGGGTCGGAGGCCGCCCTGCCTATGGGAATGATGGTGAAAAGCCTCCACTGCTTCACTCCCTGGCCGCGCAGGACCTCGTAAAGTTCCTGAAGCTCCCCTATATTGCGTTTGTTTACGCAGGTCACAACGTCGGAATTCAGCCTCGGCTCCGCGGCAATGAGGCCGATGGCTTTCAGCGCCCGGGCGTAGCTGCCGGGCCTTCCGCGCATCCAGTCGTGCGATGCCTCAAGGCCGTCGAGGCTTACCGTTATGGCGCCCATTCCGGCCCCCACGAGCTTTGCGTGCATGGCTTCGTCGTAGAACCAGCCGTTTGAAACCATTCCCCATCCGATTCTCCGGCGGCGGAGTTCCGCGCCGACGGTGGCGATGTCCGGCCTCAGCAAAGGCTCTCCGCCGGTGAGCACCACGCAGAGGTCCTTCGCCCTCTCCTTCTCCGGAATGGTGTCAATCGCTGCGAGGAAATCCTCGAGGGGCATATCCTTTTCGCGGCAGAGCTGCGAGCAGTCGCTTCCGCAGTGGCGGCAGTGAAGGTTGCAGCGGGTGGTGCACTCCCAGAAAAGATAACTGAGTTCATGCACTTTTATCTCATTGTCTCGGAAAAGTCTGAAGAAAAACGGATTCACTACGGTATGTTTTTTTGCAAATATAATGATAATTGCTATTTTTGCAATTATGAAATGGCTTCACAACTTCCTTAAAGGAGCCTCCCTCACAGGGGCGCTCTTTGTGTTCCAGGCCTGCTACGGCATGCCTCAGCCTCCCGAGTTCGAAGACGCGGAAGAGGCGCCTGTAACTGCCTCGGCAGAGACGAAGGCCGGAGACGAAGGTGAGGACATTGTTCCTCTCGGCGAAGCGGAAAATGCCACCGATGTCTCCGAAGTGGAGTAATCTAAGGCCCGACCGTTAAACGTTGGGCCTTTGTTTTAACTGCGTTTGTTATGAAAAAGACTTTTATGCTGAGCCTTGCGGCGGCTGTTGCAATCGGCTGCTGCTCTCCGAAGCTTGAAACGCCCACGGGGCAGTCGGTACCGGACCTGGGATGGCTTATGACCGGAGCGGGACCTTATACTTTACGCACACACGTGGACGCGGCGCCGGGGCCGGCTACGCTTCAGCTCGTAACCGACCTGTCCCTTATGGCCAGCGAAGCGGACGTGGTATTCTCGGCCGACGTCGAGGTGGCTCAGGACAGCACGCTGGAAGTATCTCTTGGGCAGCTGGAGCCCGGATTCTATGAGGTGAGGCTGCGCGATTCGGTGCGATGGAATATCGGCATACGGCCGGACGCCGTTGTGAGCGCTCCGGATTTCGGCCCTGACGACGATGCCTTCAGCGGCTTCTGGCAGCAGACGCTCGCACAGCTCTCCGAAGTGCCTCTGGAGCCCGAATACACCCTGATGCCGGAATATTCTAACGACAGCAGGACCTGCTACGAGGTGCGCTACAAATCCTTCGGCGGAGAAATTGCCGGAGGAATACTCTCGGTGCCGGTTGCGGAGGGAAAATATCCCGTTTACATCCAGTATATGGGCTACGGAGCCTATCCCTTCTACTTCGACCCGGATGCAAATCCGGACAGGATCGATTTCCTTGTGAGCGTACGCGGGCAGGGCATTTTCAGGGAGGCGAAAGAGCGCTGGATAGACCGTGGGCTCGACTCCAGGGAGAATTTCTACTACCGCGGGGCGTTCTGCGACGTCAAGAGGGCCGTGGATTTCGCCGCTTCGCTCGATAAGGCCGACACCACCAACATGGTGGCTTTCGGCGAGAGCCAGGGCGGTGCATTCACATTCATAGCCGCAGCGCTTGACAGCCGCATAAAGGCAATAGCCCCCGCCGTTCCTTTCCTCGGCGACTATTCCGACTACTGCCGTATTGTCTGGTGGCCCGTGCACGAAGTATTCGAAGCGGCCGACGCCGAGGGAATCTCCCGCGACGCCGTTCTGGACATGCTCCGCTGGTTCGACGTGCGCAATTTCGCCCCCATGATTAACTGCCCGGTATATATGGCATTCGGCCTTCAGGACCCCACCTGCCCTCCCCATACCAACTTCGCAATCTATAACAATCTGGGCAGCACGGAGAAAAAATTCCTCTGCGTGCCCACCTGCGGCCATGCCATGTGGCTTGAACCGTACTGGAGCGGGGAAAGGGACGAATTTCTTGCCTCCCAGCTGGAAACGAAATAGGGCGAAACATGTATAAAAAGTACAGGTTTTTGCAATAATAGTATAATTCTTTGCAAATATTGCCTATCTTTGCAATATGAAGAACGTATTGCAGGAGATTACCCCGCTTTCCCAGAAGGACTGCTTCTATATAGCCGAACGCCACAAGAGCGAATTCCTTTTCCCGCTGCACTCCCACGAGGAATGCGAACTCAACTTCATAGAGCACGGAAAAGGCGTCCGGAGAGTGGTGGGAGACAGTATTGAGTATATCGGAGAATACGAACTCACCCTCATTGCAGGTAAGGGCCTTGAGCACGCCTGGGAGCAGGGTGAATGCACCGCCGGCGACGTGCGGGAGATCACCATCCAGTTCTCCCCCGCCCTGTTCGAGGGCGAGCTTCTGAGCCGGAACCAGTTCGCCAGCATCCACCATATGCTCCAGAGGGCCGAACACGGCCTTAATTTTTCGATGGAGGCAATAATGAAAGTATATTCCATACTCGATATCATTTCCTCCATGCAGGAACGTTTCGAGCAGTTCCTAAGCTTCCTCAGGCTGCTCTACGTACTGTCCCAGGACCAGCACGCAAGAACCCTGGCGTCCAGTTCGTACGCCAATGTGGAGCACGACGAGGAAAGCCGCCGGGTGAGAAAAGTAAAGGACTATATAGCAGAGCATTACCACGAGCCCATAAAGCTGGAGCAGCTGTCCGAGCTCACGGGAATGACGCCTTCCGCCCTGAGCCGGTTCTTCCGTCAGCACACGGGGCGCACCATAATGGATTACATCATCGACATCAGGCTCGGGAACGCCGCCAGGCTGCTTGTGGACACCACCATCGGCATAGCTGAAATCTGCTACGAATGCGGCTTTAACAACCTGAGCAATTTCAACCGTACTTTCAAGGCGAGAAGGGGTTATACCCCCAGGGATTTCCGCGCACTTTTCAAAAAAAGCAGGGTCCTCGTCTGAGCTAAATCAAAAAAGTATCATTTTTTGACAAAAAGCCGTTTGTTTGCGCGCGCTTAAAGGTTTAAATTTGCATCGTGTCCCGAAAGACACGGTATTTATGTCGGCCAACATAATGAAAATAACACTCAGAACCGCTGTATGGGCCCTTGTGCTCATCTGCGCCGTCAATTGCACAAAATCTCCGTTCACCACCGTGAAGGACGGGCAGTTCTACCGTTACGGAAAGCCCATCACCTTCATAGGAACCAATTTCTGGTACGGACCCATCCTCGCCTCGGAAGGCAGGGGTGCGGATTTGCAGCGCCTTGAAATGGAGCTGGACACTCTTCACGCCCTTGGAATCGACAACCTCAGGGTGCTGGTGGGCGGCGACGGCCCGGACGGAGTGTTCTCCCGCGTGGACCCTTCCCTGCAGACAGCCCCCGGCGTCTACAACGACACCCTTCTCCGCGGCCTGGACCGCTTCCTGGTGGAACTCGGGAAGAGAGACATGCAGGCGGTCCTGTATGTGAACAATTCCTGGGAATGGAGCGGCGGATACGGCCAGTATCTGGAATGGGCCACCGGCGAAAAGGCCCTCATCCCGCTCATCGACGGCTACTGGCCCTTCATGCAGCAGATGCGGAAGTTCCAGACATCGGCCCCGGCCCAGGAGCTGTATTTCCAGCACCTGCGCAACATCGTGGGCCGCACCAACAGCATTACCGGCAAACCCTACCGTGACGACCCTGCCATTTTCGCATGGCAGCTGGGCAACGAGCCGCGCTGCTTCTCGGACGAGGAGGAGATACGCGACGGCTTCATCGGCTGGATGACCGAAGCCGCCCGAATTGTCAAGGAACTGGACCCCAATCATCTTCTTTCCACCGGGAACGAGGGCCTGATGGGCTGTGAGCAGGATTCCACCCTTCTCGAGAGGGTGAACACCATCCCGGGAATAGACTACATGACAATTCATATCTGGCCCTACAACTGGGGCTGGGTGAGTGCCGGTTCCCTTCGCGAGGACCTCGAAAGCGCCATGCACAACACCGGAGAATACATCCGCTTCCATGCCGCCCTGGGCCGCCGGCTCGGCCTTCCGGTGGTTGCCGAAGAATTCGGCTTCCCGCGCGACGGCTTCCAGAGCTCCCAGGACAGCTCCACCTCCGCACGCGATACTTACTATGCCTTTGTGTTCGACAAGGTGGGCTCCGAACTCCAGGGTGCCAATTTCTGGGGCTGGAGCGGCTTTGCCGAACCCCTGCACGAACAGTGGCAGGAAGGCGACCCCTACACCGGAGACCCGGCCCAGGAGGCCCAGGGCCTCAACGGCGTCTATATCTGGGACACTACCGTGGATATTATCAAAGAATCAATAATCAACTAACCATTAACCAAAAACAAGTAGCATGAAACAAAAATTTGTGACCTTCATGCTTGCGCTCCTTTGCGCAGGTGCCCTGTTCGCCCAGAACAGGGTCACCGGTACTGTCACGGACGACACCGGACAGGGCGTAATCGGAGCCTCAGTCATGGAGAAGGGCACCAGCAACGGTGCCATCACAGACCTTGATGGAAACTACACGATTACCGTCCGCAACGGCGCGGTGCTCGTGTTCTCCTCCATCGGCTATGCAACTCAGGAGATTGCGTACAGTGGCCAGCCGGTCATCAACGTAACTCTGGCCGAAGATACCGAATTCCTCGACGAAGTAGTCGTCGTGGGTTACGGTACCATGAAGAAGAGCGACCTTGCGGGCGCCTCCGTCTCCATGAGGGAGGAAGACATCCGCGGCTCTATCATCACCAACATCGACCAGTCCCTGCAGGGCCGCGCCGCCGGTGTCACCGCAGTGCAGACCTCGGGTGCTCCGGGTTCATCCTCGTCAATCCGCGTCCGCGGCCAGGCGACCATCAACGCCAACGCGGAACCCCTGTACGTCATTGACGGCGTAATCATGCAGGGCGGCGGCCAGTCGGGTGCCGACTTCGGACTTGGCGACGCACTGGGCAACGGTGCAGTTTCCACAATCTCCCCTCTCTCCACCATCAACCCTGCCGACATCGTGTCCATGGAAATCCTCAAGGATGCTTCCGCAACGGCCATCTACGGTGCCCAGGGTGCAAACGGTGTGGTTCTCATCACCACCAAGCGCGGCCGTGCCGGTGACGCCAAGTTCACCTACGACGGCATGGTGGCCATCCAGCGCCAGACAAAGCGCATCGACCTCCTTAACCTCCGCGAGTTCGCCGAGTACTACAACGACCTCGCCTCGGTGGCAATGGTCACTGCGAACGACTACTACAGCGATCCTTCCATCCTCGGAAAGGGTACCAACTGGCAGGATGCAATCTTCCGCACCGCTCTCCAGCAGCAGCATCAAATCAGCGCCCAGGGCGGTACCGACAAGGTCCAGTACTACATTTCCGGTTCCTGGATGGACCAGCAGGGTACCATCATCGGCTCCGACTTCAAGCGTTTCAGCGTGCGCGCCAACCTCGACGCCCAGCTGAAAGACTGGTGGAGAATCGGCCTCAGCACCGCTTATTCCTCCACCAACGAGAACATGAAGCTGGCCGACTCCGACGAAGGTATCATCGGCTACTCCCTCACCTCGCTGCCTTCCGCTCCTATCTACGACCAGGACGGCAACTACTACAACATCTCCATGAAGAACTACTCCATCATCAACCCCGTTGCAATGGCAATGCTGGAGCAGATTCTCCTCAAGAGACAGAAAATCAACGGAAACATCTATTCCGAGATTTCCTTCCTCCCGAACCTCGTATGGCATGCCGAGCTTGACTACGACCTCTCCTATTCCGCAGGTCAGACCTTCAATCCTTCGGTGAGCCTCGGTTCCTACCAGAGAGCCGCCAACGAGGCACGCAACCAGAAGAACAACTCCATCTACTGGGCCGTGAAGAACTACCTCACCTGGAACAAGACCCTTGGCAAGCACAACATCACCGCCATGGTCGGTCAGGAAGCCTGGGAGAGCACCTGGGACTATATGTCCGTATTCAACACCGCGCTCCCGTCCAACGATGTGATGAACCCCTACCTCGGTACGGGTACTCCCACCATCGGCTACGGCTTCGGTTCCTCCGCAATGGCTTCATTCTTCACCCGTGAGACCTGGAATTTCGACAACCGCTACATCGCAACCTATACTTTCCGTTACGATGGCAGCTCGAACTTCGGCCCCAACAAGAGATGGGCTCCCTTCCACTCCTTCGCACTGGCATGGCGCTTCACCAACGAGCCTTTCTTCCCCGACGGACTCAAGAGCGTCATGAACGACGGTAAGCTCCGTTTCGGCTGGGGACAGACCGGTAACTCCGGTATCGGCTCCTACAAGTGGGGCACCTCGATGACCAAGGTCGCAACCGGCCTGGGCACCGGCTACCGCCAGAGCAACCTCCCGAACCCCAACATCATGTGGGAAAAGCAGGAACAGATCAACGTCGGTCTCGACCTCAACTTCTTCAACAACCGCCTCAACCTCACCGCAGAATGGTATAACAAGCGTTCCGACAACATGCTCATGCCTCTGCAGCTGCCCTCCTACATGGGCACCATGGGTAACGGCTCTTCCGCTCTCGCAGCGCCCTGGGGCAACTATGGCAACATCCTGAACACCGGTTTCGAGTTCACGCTGAGCGCCCACCCCATTGAGACCCGCAACTTCCACTGGACAACCGAAGGTCAGATTTCCTTCAACCGCAACAAGCTCGTCGCCCTCGCCGGCACCGCTTCCGCAGCCATCGTGGGCTACGGCCAGTGGAACGACATCGTGTCCGTCTCCAACGTGGGCGAGGCCCTCTACGGCTTCTACGGCTACGTGACCGACGGCATCTACCAGAGCATCGAAGAGGTTATGGCCGGCCCCGTCCAGGGCGACGCCATGCCTCACACCGTGGATGCGGAAGGCGTCTGGCACGCTTCCCAGGATCCCGCCGACTACAACCAGTACAACACCACCTGGGTTGGTGATATCCGCTTCAAGGATCTGAACGGCGACGGTCACATCACCGAGGCCGACCGCCAGAACATCGGCTCCCCGATGCCCAAGTTCACCTTCGGTTGGACCAACACCTTCGTGTACAAGAACTGGGATCTGAGCGTGTTCATCAACGGCACATATGGCAACAAGGTTCTGAACTACCTCAACATGCGAATCGGCAACATGAAGAGCGCATGGGCCAACCAGCCTGCAAGCGTTCTCGACCGCACCCGCCTCGAGGCCATCGACCCTGCCAAGACCTATGACGGCACCGGCGGCGTATGGAACTGGTTCGAGGATCCCACCAATGTGCAGGTTGCCAATCCCGGCGCCACGATTCCCCGTGCCACCACCGGCGACCCCAACGACAACGACCGCCTGAGCAACCGTTACATTGAGGACGGCTCCTATCTCCGCGTCAAGAACATCACCCTGGGTTACACCTTCCCGAAATCTCTCCTGCAGAACGCACACATCGAGAGCGTAAGGGTACAGGTGAACATCCAGAACCTGCTCACCTTCACCAAGTACACCGGATATGATCCGGAAATCGGTGCAAGTACCGCTTCCGTGAATGTCATGGGCCTGGATAACGGCCGTTATCCTTCCCCGACTGCATATTCCCTCGGCGTTAACATCACATTCTAATAAAGGGAGGATATGACAATGAAAAATACCATCAAATATATTGCTCTCTGCCTGGTCGCCGTTCTGTTCGCATCTTCCTGCGAAAAGTTCCTGGACCGCCCTTCCGAGGACTCCTACAACTCTTCCAACTTCTATCAGGACGAGACTCAGTGCATCCAGGGTGTGAATTACCTTTACAACTCTCCCTGGTACGACGTTATCCGCGGTTTCTACCGTGTTGGCGAATGCTTCTCCGGTAACTACTACATGGGTTCCAGCCCGTATCTGCAGTTCACCGTGAACGGTTCCGACAAGGAGCTCAGCGACATGTCCTCGTCCCTGTGGGCAGTGAACGCCAACGCCATCACCGTTTACAACCGTCTCAAGGAAACCACCGGCGTGAACCCCGACGTGGTGAAGATGTGCGAGGGCGAGGCCCTCACCTGGAAGGCTTTCGCCTACTTCTTCCTCGTCCGCAGCTTCGGTGACGTTCCCATTATCCACGACATGTCGGCAATGATTGCCGCCAACAACTACAACGAGGTATACAAAGCCCCCAGGGCCCAGGTCTACGAGTACATCGTGATGCTGCTCGAGAAAGCCATGACCCTGCTGCCAAAGAAGGTTGCCAACAAGGACGGCCGAATCGACTACTACAGCGCCGAGGCCCTGCTTGCTAAGGTTTACCTCCAGAAGGCCGGCGTGAGCGGCACCCTCAACCAGGAAGACCTGGACAAGGCTGCCATGTATGCCAAGGACGTGATCGAGAATTCCGGCCGCCAGCTGCTGCCTGAGTATTCCGACATCTTCCGCATGCAGAACAACAAGAACCTCGAGGCCCTCATCTCCTGGCACTGGGATGCATCCGCACAGCCCTGGACCGCTCAGAACTCCTTCCAGAGCGACCTCGGCATGAACGGCATGGATGAATTCGGTGACGTATGGGGCCAGTGGAACGGTCCTTCCATCGCACTGCAGGACCAGTTTGGCGTGAGCGCCATCCAGGATCCCAGCACCCGCAGCGATGTGGACACCCGCCGCAAGGCTACCATGATGCTCGCAGGCGACACCTACGACTACTTCTGGACCACCAATGGCGGTTTCGACTACCTCCGCTTCTTCTATGACGACGACTACGGCCCGTCCGGCACTGCAAATGCCTCCGACAAGAGCATGAACAGCCCCACCGGCGCCGCCTGCGTCAAGTTCCTCTATGGCGACGGCAACGACCACATGGCAGCCCTCGGCGTATCCGCCGGACGTATGGCCTATGGTCTTTCCACCCATATTCTCCGCCTTGCCGATGTCTATCTTATCTACTGCGAAGCCAAGCTCCACGGTCCCGGTTCTTCCACCACCGACGCTTTCGCCCTGCAGTGCTACAACGACATCCGCAACCGTGCAATTCCCGGCTCGGTGAGCGCCAAGACCTCCATCACCTTCGAAGAGGTGTTCAAGGAGCGCAACCTGGAGCTCGCCCTCGAAGGCGACCGCTGGTACGACTACGTGAGGGTAGGATACTACAATCCCACTTTCTGCGTGAACGACATCCAGGCCCAGAGGCGCAACTCCTGGCAGGGTACCCTCAACGACGTTTACAAGGCCTACTATGAGAGCGGCAAGACCGCATGGGATGCCTCCTCAATCAGCTACAACGCCGGTGAGTTCACTCCCACTGCCGATGCCATCCTCGCAAAACTCGCGGCACTGCCCTTCCCCGCAGAGGATGTGGTTTACAACCCTCACCTGGAAGACGAGCCTCAGGAGTTTGACCTCAGCACCATCAAGTTCTAATCCTTAGCACACCGAAGAAATGAAAAATATAATTGCCAAATTTGGTCTTTATACCGTAGCCTTCGCAGCGTTGGCTCTCGGTTTCACAGCGTGTGAGGATGAACCCGACCGTTTCGAACTCGCAGACGGCAAGCCTACGATCTACTATGTACGTCCCGTCGCAGCCGCGGCGAAGGATTCCCTCCTCACCGGCGCCTACATGGGCAACAGCATCTGCATCGTGGGTGAAAACCTCCGCAGTGTCTACCAGCTGGACTTCAACGACATCACAGCCACGCTGAACAACAGCTACATGACGGACAACACCATTCTCGTGGACGTTCCCAACGAGATTCCCGGTGAGGTCTCGAACATGATGTATTTCATTACCAAGAACCGCGATACCGTGCGCTTCGACTTCAACGTCCTGGTGCCCGGTCCGTCACTGCTCTCCATGAAGAACGAGCACGTTCCCGCCGGCGGTACCGGCATCCTCTACGGCGACTATTTCGTAGACGATCCCAACGTCCCCATCCAGGTCTTCGTAGGCGACAAGCAGGCCACCATCACCGACTTCACCAAGACCGCCATCACCTTCAAGGTCCCCGACGACGCCGTGGTGAATTCCCCGGTTAAGGTGAAGACCATCTACGGTGAAGTGAAATCCACCTTCAACTGGATGGACACCCGCGGAATGCTCTTCAATTTCGACTCCGACCCCCATCCCGGCAACCACGGCTGGCACGCTCAGGTCATCGAGACCGACGAAACTGCCCTCGAAGGCAATTTCCTCCGTTTCGGCGGCGCAGACGTAACCTTCAGTGAGGACGGCGGCTGGGACGACGGCCACTTCTGCTTCGAGTACTGGCCCGGCGACTGGGACGACCCTGTCACCTATTCCGCCAGTCCCCGCCTGACCGACTTTGTGGACTTCTCCAAGTGGGAAAGCATGGCTCTCAAGTTCGAGATGTACATTCCTTCTTCCAATCCCTGGATGGCAGGTTCCATGCAGCTCATCGTGGGTGGTGTCGACAAGATTACCGGCGGTGCCGCAGGCGCAACCGATATCGATGGCAACACTCTTGCGGGAGCAAACAACACCTGGTTCAACGGCACGTCACTCCCCCGCGGACTTTACACTCCCTGGGTGTCTACCGGTTCCTATGACACCGGCAACGAGTGGCTCACCGTCACCGTTCCTTATGCCAACTTCATCTACGGCTCCGACGGTTCCATCGCGACGGGACCCGCACTCACCGCCAGTGATTTCACCTCTCTCACCATCTTTGTGTGGAGCGGCGGAAACAAGGGTACCGAGTGCCATCCCATCATCAAGATCGACAACATCCGTGCTGTTCCCGTTAAATAATAAGGAGATACGATTATGAAAAAGATATTCAAATTTGCATCCCTCATCCTTGCTGCAGCAGCCCTCGTGGCAGTATCCTGCACCCAGGAGGAACTGAGCACAGACCAGTACGAGAACGAGGATGTCATCCTCCAGGCCTACGGCCCCCAGCCGGTAGTCCGCGGCGGTGAACTCCGCTTCATCGGCTCCCACCTCGAGAAGGTGGTCTCCGTGACCATTCCCGAGAACAACGTGATTGAAGACATCACCGTGGTTTCCTCCGGCAAGCACTCCGAAATCCGCGTGACCGTCCCCAAGGAGACGTCTGCACCCGGATATCCGGTCCTTACCCTTGCCGACGGCACCACCCTCACCGGCAAGACCCAGCTCAGCTACAGCGAGCCCATCAGCATCACCATGGTGAACCCTGCATCGGCCTTCCCCGGCGAGAAGATCACCATTACCGGTGAATACCTCAACCTCATCCACGAAGTCGTTTTCGAGAAGGATGTCATCGTGAGCGAAGACGCTTTCTCGAAGCACACCCGCTACGAGATCGAGCTCACCGTGCCCGCAACGGCACGCACCGGCGCCCTCACCCTGGGCACCGTAGACCAGAGCAAGGAACCCGGCGAGGACCTTCTCAAGACTCTGAACCTCATTGTCTACGAGAATGAGTTCAACGTGGGAACCGCTTCCGGCCAGGTACGTCCTGCAACGGTCAAGGCAGGAGCCACCTTCTCCATCGAAGGCGCTCACCTCGACCTCGTGAAGAGCGTCAAGCTCGAGGGCGTGACCGTGACCGAATTCAGCGGCAACGCTTCCAAGATAAGCTTCACCCTTCCGGCCGAGGCCAAGGACGGCGAAGTGTTCATGGTAATGGAGTCCGGCGTCGAGGTCTCCGCAGGTGACCTCACCACCGTCGCTCCCAGCAACCTCTCGGTCGCTCCGGCACCCGTGAAGAACGGCGCTGCAATCACCATCAGCGGTAACGACCTCGACCTTGTCGCGGCCGTGAACCTTCCCAACGCCGACGGTGTTGAATTCGCCCTCGCAGGCGGAAGCATCACCCTCACCGTTCCGGAGGAGGCACGTGAAGGCGCCATCTCCCTGGTGATGGTTAACGGCAAGTCCGCTACCGTGAATTACACTCTGGTGAAACCCACGGTGACCGGTTTCAGCGCTAACCCGGCTTCTGCCGGTTCTGACATTACCGTCAGCGGTACCGACCTCGACCTCGTCGCGGCCGTGACCTTCGGCGGCGGCATCAAGGTCGATGTCACGGCCTCCGAGGATGCCATCACCGTCGCCGTTCCGACGGCGGCCGAGACCGGTGTCTTCGTGCTGAACCTCAAGAACGGCGTGGACCTCGAAACCATCGACCTCAATATCGACAAGCCCGCAGGTGCCTATATCCCTGTCTTCCCTGAAGACATGTACGCTCCCGGTTCCATGTTTATCGTGGATATCGAGAACGGCGAGCACCTCACCGGCGTTCAAGTCGACGGTGCCAATGTCAATTACATCCTCAGCGGCAGCACGCTCTACCTGCAGATTCCCGACACGGCCCGTCGCGGCAGCGAGCTCACCCTCGTTTCCGACAACGGCAGCGTCACCTACACGATGAACATCGATCCGGGTGACATCATCGAGACCGTCCTGTTCCAGGGCCCCGTCGACAACGGCAACTGGCAGAACTGGGAGGTTCCCGCCGACACCTACACCAAGGTCGAACTCAAGGCCGGACAGACCATCCGCTACTATGTAACCCTCAAGGACAGCTGGTGGCAGATGCAGTTCTTCGATGGTCACTGGGGCCAGATGGACGTCGGTTTCGGTAACGGCTACAACGTCAACGCCGGCATCTATGATGCTTCCGAAGGCTTCATCGCCGTGACCCTGACGGACGAGCTGATCACCCTGCTGACCACCTACACCGACTGGGGCAACTCCGGTATCCTCCAGTGGGAGAACCTCGCCCTCGAAAAGATTACCTACTATGAGGACAATTCCGACGGTACGGAAATCTGGAGCGGTCCGGTGGAAATCACCTGGAGCGACGGCGGCCGCGTGGCCCTGCCGACAGCTGCCTTCCAGGTCGCCAAGGCCGGTCAGAAACTCCGTCTCTTCTATACCCAGAAGCAGGATGTGTGGGCCCAGGCCCAGGTCAATGACGCCAACTGGACGACCATCGACCTTTCCGCCGACGGCCTCGCGAACCCGATTGTTCCGACGGACATCTACGGCTGGTTCTCCGACGGCATCCTCGACCGCTGCACGGAGATCTCCCTCACCCAGGATCTGCTGGACCACCTGACCACCGCTACCACTGAGTATGAAGATGTCGTCTGTTCCATCATCATCCAGGGAAGCGACCTGATCTTCAACAAGGTTACCATCAAGTAAACCCTACTATCAATCCGGAGGGGCCTGACCGTCCCTCCGGGTTCCATGAGAAGTATTAGACATATCTTCGCTCTGGCAGCCGTTGCCATGAGCATCTGGGCCTGCTCCAAAGACAATCCCGCATTATCGGAAGAGCAGCCAAAGGTTCCCTCAGATATTACTCTCAGTTCCGCGAACTTCGAAATCGGCCATGGCGGGGAAACCCTCACCCTTACCGTGACGGCTCCTGAGCGGCCGAAAGCCACCACCGACGCCTCCTGGATCAAGATTAGCGACGGCATCTTCAAAAACTATCGGCTCGAATTCACCCTCACGGTGGAAGCCAACGGCGCTTTCGAGAGGCGGGAAGCCACGGTTACGGTTTCAAGCGGCAGAGTGTCGAAAAGCGTAACGGTGAGCCAGCGGGGGCGGGAAAAGCCCGAAATCAACGACCTGGACATAGCCAGAAACCTCGTTACGCCGAACCCCACAGCCGAAGCGAAAGCCCTGTACGACTACCTTCTCGGCATTTACGGCAGCAAGACAGTTTCCTCTGTGATGGCCGATGTCAACTGGAACACTAGCATTGCACAGAAAGTGTATCAGCAGACCGGGAAGTACCCGGCAATGAACTGCTACGACTTCATCCATATCTACGTACCTTCCGGCAACGGCTGGATAAATTATCAGGATCTCAATCCCGTCACCTCCTGGCACGACGCCGGAGGTATAGTTTCCCTGATGTGGCATTTCAACGTGCCTCTTACTGAAACCACGACTCCCGGCAGCAACGGCTCCGGAGTCACCTGCAGCCCGGACCAAACCACGTTCAAGGCCTCCAACGCCCTGAAAGAAGGCACCTGGGAGAATGCATGGTATGTTCAACAGATGAATAAAGTGGCCGATATAATCCTTCAGCTGCAGGGAAAGGGAATCGCCGCCATCTGGCGCCCCTATCACGAGGCCGCCGGCAACTATCACGCCCTTAAATGGAACGGCAGCGCCTGGTTCTGGTGGGGCGCGGAAGGCCCGGACGTGTTCAAAGCCCTTTGGAACGACATGTACGACCGATTTGCGGCAAAGGGCATCCGGAACCTCATCTGGGTATGGACGGCCCAGAATTACAATGGCGACAGCTCCTCCTACGACAGCGACGCTCCCTGGTATCCGGGCGACGGAAGGGTTGACGTCGTGGCCCGCGACATCTACGGCTCCACTGCAAGCGGTGTAGCCCTCGATTTCGTGACTCTCCAGAACACCTACAACCACAAGATGGTCACCCTCGGCGAATGCGGCCACGGCAACGACGCATTCCCCGCCCTCGCCGCCATATGGGCCGAGGGCGGCAGTTACAGCTGGTTCATGCCCTGGTATGAAAACGGCGGAACCATGGTCAGCTGGGACTGGTGGAAGGCAGCTTTCGCCTGCGAATATGTATTAACACGTGAAGATATAAGCTTATGAGAAGACTTGCTATTTGGCTGCTCTCGGCCGCAGCGCTTGCTCTTGCCGCCTGTGGCGGAGATGAAAAGCCGGGAAATGACGACTCGACGCCGTCCGTCCCGACTGCCATTACGGTGGATCAGGCGACGATAGCCACTTCGGTGGACGGAGGAAGCTATCCGGTGAAGATTACCTCACCGGCCCGTCCCAGCCTCAGTGGCCTGCCCGACTGGATTACCCTCACCGACGGCACTTTCAACGCCAAGACCTATAAGATTACCATGACCCTTAACGTGGCCGCCAACAGGGACTACGAAGAGCGCAGCGCAACGCTCACCGTTTCCGCGGCGGGTGTCCAGGATGTCACGATTATGGTTTCCCAGCCGGCAAAAGAACTGGTGAAGGACCCTGTACTCCCGAATAACGCCGCCGTGGCAAGGACCATGGAACTCGGCCTTGGCTGGAACATGGGTAACCATTTCGACGCATACAGCAACGGAGTTGCAAACGAAACCGCCTGGGGCGGAACACCGGCTACTCAGGCCACCTTCACGGGTGTAAAGGCCGCCGGTTTCACCACCGTACGCATCCCGGTAACCTGGCTCGGCCACATCGGCGAGGCTCCGGACTACACACTGGACGAAACGTGGCTGAACCGCGTTTATGAGGTTGTGGGCTTTGCCGAGAATGCCGGACTGAACGTGATTCTGAACACGCATCACGACGAAGACCACGGCGACGGCCACTGGCTGAACCTCGGCGCCGCCCTGAACAGCGAAGACACCAACGCTCAGATTAAAGCGGAAATCGCAGCCGTATGGCGCCAGATTGCCGAAAAGTTCAAGGACAAGGGGGATTTCCTGATGCTTGAATCCTTCAACGAGCTCATCTGCGGAAGTGAATGGAGCATAGGCTCGAATCCCGAAAAGAAGGGACAGATAATCAACGAGTGGAACCAGGTGTTCGTGGACGCCGTTCGCGCTACTGGAGGAAACAACGCCACCCGCTGGCTAGGCGTTCCCGGTTACGCCGCCAACCCCCATTACCTGAGGTATTTCACCATGCCAAGCGACCCCGCGTCGAAGACCATGGTGGCCTTCCACTGCTATGACCCCTACGATTACACTATCGGCGAGAGGCAGCTGCCCGACTGGGGCCATACCGGAAAATCCTATCCGAGGGGCGAAGACGAGCTGAAAGACCTGTTCAACGGCCTGTACAACACGTACATCCTAAACAACATTCCCATCTACATGGGAGAATTCGGCTGCTCGATGCGCAATCATGCCGACGCCAAGTCCTGGGCCTATTACCTTTACTATCTGGAGTATTTCGTAAAAGTCTCAAGGGCTTTCGGCATCCCTGCAGTACTGTGGGACAACGAAAACGAAGGCTACGGCCAGGAACATCACCCCTACCTGAACCACGGCACCGGAGCATACATCGACTACTCCAAGGAAGCGGTGGACGTTATGGTTAAGGCCTGGTCCACAAGCGACGAAAGCTATACTCTCGACTACGTCTACAACAACGCTCCGCAGTTTTAATGGCCAGGAAACTTCTCATCTGTACCGCATTGGCGTTTTTTGCTCTCTGGGCCTGCGACAAGGATAACGAAGTCGCCGCTCCGGAGCCGGACGACCATACCGCCGTCACACCGGGAGGACAGAAGGAGGAACAGACTCCGCCCCAGTCTGCAGGTGAAGAATGGGAAAGCGCCGCTTCCGCCGTACGGAACATGGGCGCGGGCTGGAACCTCGGCAACACCTTGGATTCCAACAGCGGAGACGTGGACAACATGTGGATAGAAGCCTACACCAGCCGCACTCCTTCCGACTACGAGACGGCCTGGGGCCAGCCGGTCACCACCAGGGAACTGATTCACATGTTCAAAGAGGCCGGTTTCGGTGCAATCCGGGTGCCGGTAACCTGGTATCCTCACATGGGTACCATTACGGTTTCAGGGAAAAGCTGGGATATGAGCTCCTGGACCGGGAACGAAGTGGACCCTGCATGGATGGCCCGCGTAAAAGAAGTGGTGGATTACGTGATTGACGAAGGCATGTACTGCATTCTCAACGTCCATCACGATACGGGCTCCGCAAGCACCGCCTGGCTGGTCGCAGGAGGAGAAGAATTCAAGGCCTCCAAAACGCGTTACCAGGCCCTTTGGGAGCAGATTGCAAACACTTTCAAGGACTACGGCGAAAGGCTCCTCTTCGAGTCCTACAACGAGATGCTGGACCCGCTGGATTCCTGGTGCTTCGCCTCTTTCGCCGCCCCCGGAGGCTATGATGCGAGCATGGCGACAGAGGCCTACGCGGTCATCAACTACTATGCGGCGCTGTTTGCCGAAACGGTCCGCGCAACGGGTGGAAACAACGCTCTCCGCAATTTGATTGTGAATACCTATGCTGCCTGCAGCGGCGACGGAACATGGAGTTCCCATCTGAAGGAGCCTCTCACAAAGATGCAGATTCCCGAAGAACCGGGGCACATCGCCATTGAAGTCCACAGCTATTGGGAGGCCGACAAATTCGATTCCCAGAAGGCCGACATAGACCAGTTGTTCATAAATCTGTACGAGAATATCGCCCTACGACTCAGTGTACCTGTGATAATCGGGGAATGGGGCGGAGGAAGCGACTCCGACAGCGAAGCAAACGTTCGTTTCGCCTCGTATTTCTCGCAGAAAGCCAAAGATGCGGAAATCGCCGCATTCTGGTGGATGGGCCTTTCGAACGGGAGCGACCGTTCCATCCCGGCCTGGAGCATTCCACAGACCAAAGACGCCATACTTGAAGCCTATAAATAATTGAAACATACCATTATGCGCCACAGTTTCATATTCGCATCACTTGCCCTTTTGGCGGCCGTTTCCTGTTCCACGGGAAAGCCCATGAACACGCCGAAGGAGTTGCTTGCCCACCGCCTGTTCGCCGCAGTCGAAAACAACCATATCCTCTATGGCCATCAGGACGACCTTGTCTACGGCCATGACTGGCTGGTGACTGACACCGGGGGCGACACCCTCGGGCGTTCCGACGTCAGGGCCGTCTCGGGGCATTTCCCCGCAATCGTGGGTTTCGACCTCGGCGGAATAGAGTTCGGCGACAGCGCCAACCTGGACGGCGTGGACTTCGGCCTTATGAGACGGGCGGCGCTGAAACATATCGAGCGGGGCGGAATCGTGACCTTCTCCTGGCATCCGCGCAATCCGCTCACCGGAGGCGACGCCTGGGACGTTTCCTCCGACCAGGTGGTTTCTTCGGTGCTTGAAGGCGGGCAGCTGCACCCCCTGTTCATGCAGTGGCTGGACCGCACGGCGGATTTCCTTGAGAGTCTCGGAAAGGACACGCCTATAATTTTCCGTCCCTGGCACGAGAATGTGGGAAGCTGGTTCTGGTGGGGTGGCGGACTCTGTTCCGAAAACGATTACAGGGAGCTCTACCGGCTCACCTGGGTGCACTTCACCAAGGCCCGCGGCCTGGAAAACATCCTCTGGTGCTACTCCCCCAACGGTAATGCAACGGTACAGGAATATATGGCCCGATATCCCGGCGACGAATTCGTGAACATACTCGGCGTTGACACATATATGTATGTAGGTGACGGGAGCGTAGAAGTCGCACGCGTACGCTATATGGAAGAACTTCGTGGAATTCTGGTGCCACTGAACGCGATTGCCACCGAACACCACAAACTGATGTGCCTCTCCGAAACCGGCCTGGAGGGCCTCACAGACCCTTCCTGGTGGACGGAAACCCTTTATCCCATGCTGAGGGAATTCCCCGTCGCCTATGTGCTTACATGGCGTAACGCCCACGACAAACCCGGACATTTCTATGCCCCCTGGCCCGGATTCAGCGGTGAAAACGACTTCATCGAGTTCTGCAACAAAGAAGAAATTGAACTACTATAGACTATGACTTTCAACGAAAGGCTTGCCCAGATAAGCTGGGAACACGAGCAGCTGCTCGAAAGAGAGAACAAGCCCATTGAGGGCAACGGCGTCTATGAGCGCTGGCTGTATCCCGTACTCACGGCGGCACACGCCCCGCTTGAATGGCGTTACGACCTCGACCCCGAGACCAATCCCTACCTGATGGAACGCTTCGGCATCCACGCGGTATTCAATGCCGGCGCCATAAAATGGCAGGGCCGATACCTGCTTGTGGCCCGTGTCGAGGGCGCCGACCGCAAATCCTTCTTCGCCGTGGCCGAGAGCCCGAACGGAGTGGATCACTTCCGCTTCTGGGACCGGCCCATAACCATGCCCGAGTGGGGAGAACCCGCAACCAACGTCTACGACATGCGCCTCACCGCCCATGAGGACGGCTGGGTCTACGGCATCTTCTGCGTGGAGCGCAAGGACCCGTCGGCCCCGGAAGGAGACCTCTCTTCGGCCGTGGCCTGCGCCGGTGTTGCAAGGACGAAGGACTTCGTGAACTGGGAGAGGCTTCCGGACATCGTGTCAAAGAGCCAGCAGCGCAATGTGGTCCTGCATCCCGATTTCGTGGACGGCAAATATGCCCTCTACACCCGTCCGCAGGACGGTTTTATTGACGCCGGAAACGGCGGCGGAATCGGCTGGACCCTGGTGGACAGCATGGAGAAAGCCGTCATCGGCGAAGAGAAAATCATCAACCGCCGCTTCTACCACACCATAAAGGAAAGCAAGAACGGAGAGGGACCGCACCCTATAAAGACTCCCCGCGGCTGGCTGCATCTGGCACATGGAGTGAGGGGTTGCGCCAGCGGACTGCGCTATGTATTATATATGTATATGACATCCCTCGAGGACCCCACCCGCCTAATTGCCGAACCGGCCGGTTTCTTCATGGTCCCCGAAGACGACGAATATGTGGGCGACGTGATGAACGTCCTCTTCTCCAACGGCTGGATATGCGACCCCGACGGCCGCGTGTTCATCTACTACGCCTCCTGCGACACCCGGCTTCACGTTGCTACCTCCACGGTCGACCGCCTGGTGGACTACTGCATGAACACCGCCCCTGACGGTCTGCGCACGGGAAAATCCGTGGAAACCCTCAACGCCCTCATAGACAAAAACACTGTAAAATGAGAAGATTTCTCTGTTTTCTCTGCGCGCTGCTGCTTTCGGCGGCAATAAGCGATGCACGCCCCCTGGAGCTCGCCCATGTGTTCTCCGACCATGCAGTGCTTCAGCGCGAAAGCAGCGTGGCCGTGTGGGGCTGGGGCGAAGCCGGAAAAACGGTGACCATCTCCGCTTCCTGGCTCAAAAAGTCCGTCCGCACCAAAGTGAATGACGACGGTTCCTGGCGCGTCACGCTACTTACCCTCAAGGCCGGCGGCCCCTATTCGCTCACCGTAAAATCTGGGAAAGAGAAGATTCAGATAAATGATATCCTCCTTGGGGAAGTGTGGCTCTGCAGCGGCCAGTCCAACATGCAGATGCCCCTCTCCGGCTTCGGCTTCCAGGAAGTGGAAGGCGCCACAGAGACTATTATGGACGCGCCCCGTTTCCAGGACAGAATCCGCGTCCTGAACGTAATGTCCGACACCACCCATGTTCTTCAGGCCGATATCGCCGAAACCTGGGAGAAAGCATCGCCCGGCACCGCGTCCCGCACGTCGGCGGTGGCATACTTCTTTGCAAAGAGGCTCACAGAGTCGCTCGGGGTTCCGGTGGGCATTATAGTGAACGCCTGGGGCGGCAGCAGAATCGAGCCCTGGATGAGCCGGGATGCCGTTCTTGACGCCGGAGTGAGCGACGGAGAGCTGCGTGAAATAGACGCCCTCCGCGAAATTGCGGGCCGGTGGCCGAACTCCGTTGGCAGCTGCTGGAACGGCCGCATGGCACCCCTCGCCGGTTACGGTATAAAAGGCTTCCTCTGGTATCAGGGATGCTCCAACATAGGACAGAACTGCTATGACAAGCTTCAGGCGGCCATGGTCCGGCTCTGGAGAGAGAGCTGGGGGCTGGGAGAACTGCCCTTCATCTACGCCCTTCTCGCACCTTATGAGCACGGCGACGCCGACGGCCGCTGGAGGCCCTTCTTCGTGGAAACACAGCTTCGCACCCAGGAGCTCGTGAACTCCGTATGGGCCGTTTCCACCGAAACGCTCGGCAACAAGGTCACCGTCCACCCGGCAAAGAAAAAAGAGGTTGCCGACATGATGGTCCTTCGCGCCCTGCAGAACGTCTACGGCATGGACTGCGGCGTCTCAATCGAGCTCCCGCGCCTGCAGGAGGCCGATTTCTCCTCCGACGGAAGCGTCCGCGTGCGCCTTACCGAAGTGTGGTCCAACCTGGGTTCCATCTCCAGCCGCGAAGTCACAGGCTTCGAACTTGCAGGCGAAGACCGCCAGTTCCACCTTGCGAATGCAAGCATCGACTGGGACGGGGAGACCATCATTGTCTCCTGCCCCGAAGTGCCCCATCCCGTGGCCGTGCGCTATGGCTGGCGGAACTGGATGGGAGCGAACCTCCAAAAATCCAACGGCATACCCGTGCCACCTTTCAGAAGCGATGACTGGGACTATTGACAATATACTCGGCTACTGGCTCACCCTCAAGGACCCCCGCGGGGGCTTTTACGGCGAGGCCGACTCCGCCGGCAGAATCCACTACGACGCCCCCCGCGGCGAGATTCTCAACGCCCGTATAATCTGGGCGTTCTCGGCGGCATATTCGGCACTGAAGAAAACGGAATACCTTGAAGCGGCCGTCCACGCCGCCGACTACTTCCTCCGGCATTTCTGCGACCACAAATGGGGCGGAGTATATTGGAGCATGGACTCCACGGGCGAACGGCTCGACACGAAAAAGCAGCTCTACGCCCAGGGCTTTGCCATCTATGGCCTGAGCGAGCTTTATGCCGCCACCCACGACGACGCAGCCCTGAAGGAAGCCTGCAATCTCTTCCACGTTGTGGAAAGCAAATTCCGCGACCGCGAAAACGGGGGCTACACCGAAGCTCTCGCGAGGGACTTCAGCCCGCTCGAAGACATGTCCCTCTCGGCCCACGACATCAATGCCGAGAAGACCATGAACTCCCACCTCCACATCCTTGAGGCCTATGCCAATCTTTATAAGGTGTGGCCGGACGAGGAGCTGAAAGGGGCCGTGAAGGAGCTTCTGGACATCATCGGCACAAAAGTGAAGGGGCCGGACGGGCATTTGCAGCTCTACTTTACCCGCGACTGGAAAGTCATTCCCGGCGCCGTCTCGTACGGCCACGACATTGAGACTTCCTGGCTCATGCTGGAGTGCGCTGCGGCCCTTAAGGACTTCGACGTTGTGAACCGCGTGCGTCCCGTGGCGCTAGAGCTCGGAAAAGCCGGAAACGAAGGCCTTCTTCCCGACGGCTCCATGCTCTACGAAAAACTCCCCGACGGCAGCATCGACGCATCCCGCCAGTGGTGGGTGCAGGCCGAGGCCGTGGTGGGCAATCTGTGGCTCTGGAAATATCACGCATGCCCGGAGGGCTACACTAATGCTAAAGCCGCGTGGGATTATATCCGGGAGCATCTGATTGACACGGAGCTCGGGGAATGGTACTGGGCAATCCTTCCCGACGGCTCCCCCGACCTCTCCCAGCCGAAAGCCGGCTTCTGGAAGTGCCCCTATCACAACACCAGAATGTGCCTTGAGGCGCTTCAAATCCTCGATTTTTAATTAAAACCACTATAAGCATATGGCTAAACTCTCTGAAAAGATAGGATATGCGCTGGGTGACGCCGCAGCCGGCGGCATTACCTGGAAAGTGATGTCCATCGCCTTTCCCTTCTTCTTTACCAATGTCTTCGGCCTTACGGTGGCCGATGCCGCCGCCCTTATGCTGGTGGCGCGTCTTTTCGACGTCGTTACCGACCCCATGATGGGCGCCATCGCCGACCGCACCCAGTCGCGCTGGGGGACCTATCGGCCCTGGCTCATCTTCGGAGCCATTCCGCTGGGCCTGGTATTCGCCCTGCTGCTCTACACACCGGACCTCGGGCCCGCCGGCAAGCGCATCTATGCCTACACGCTGTATCTTCTTATGATGGTAGTCTACACAGCCGTCAACGTGCCTTACGGCTCACTGCTGGGCGTGATGACCGACGACGACAACGAGAAGAACCAGTTCTCGTCGTACCGCATGGTGGGAGCTTATGCCATGGGCTTCGTGATGCTCTTCTCCTTCCCCTATCTGCAGAGGATGGTGGGCGGAGAGCCCAAGCACCAGTATGCAGTGCTGGGAGTCATCCTTGGAGCCATTGCGGCCCTGGGAACCCTTGCCTGCGGCCTGCTTACCAAAGAGCGCCTGAAACCGGTCCGCGCCGAGAAATTCTCCTTCAAGCCCTTTGCCGACCTGTTCCGTAACAAGCCGTGGATTTATCTTACACTGATAGGAATCTGCACCAACTTCTTCAACGGTTTCCGTTACGCAGTTGCAGCATACCTTATGGAATACTGCCTCCACGGAGATGTAACCGTAATGGGCCTCGTAATCAACTACACCGTGTTCATGATGTTCGGGGAGGCCACCTGCATGGTCTTCGGAGGCCTCAGCCCGTGGTTTACCAAGAAGGTGGGCTCCAAGAGGAAAGCGTTTGCATGGGCGGCGGTAATCTGCGCAGTCTCGTCCATACTGTTCTTCTTCATCCCGATGGATCCCGCATGGATCTGGGTTATGGTCGCGAACGTGATTGTGACTTCCATCGGCATCGGCTTCTATTCCCCGCTGCTGTGGAGCATGTATGCCGACGTTGCCGACTATGCCACCGAAAAGAACGGCACCTCCTCCACCGGACTCATCTTCTCGTCCGGTACCATGGCTCAGAAGTTCGGTTCGGCCATCTCCGGCGCCCTCGTAGCCATGTTCCTGGGTTTGGCCGGCTTTATCTCCAAGACCGACCCCGCCACCGGGGAGACCGTCGTGGAGATTCTCAATGAGGGCTCTGTCCAGACCATGATCTGGTCGCTGTTCTCGCTGTTCCCGGCTGCAATAGCGGCACTTATCCTTTTACTGATTCGCCTTTATCCCATCAAGAAATGAGGTATCTGAAATGTTTGGCCGCGGCCCTCGCCATAATTGCCGCCTTCTCCTGCAAAAACGGCGGCAACACGTCGCAGAGCAATGATTTCCAGACCGTAGCGGTCACCCTTCACAACCCCATCATTCCGGGCTTCCATCCGGACCCTTCATGCGTGGCGGTCGGGGGAGACTTCTACCTTGTGAACTCCACCTTCCACTATTTCCCGGGCGTGCCGGTATATCACAGCACCGACCTCCAGAACTGGGAGCAGATTGGAAACGTGCTGGACAGGCCTTCGCAGCTGCCCCTTGCCGAGCCGAGCTCCTGGCTGGGCATCTACGCCCCCACCATCCGCTACCACGACGGCACCTTTTACATGATTACCACCAATGTGGGCAACGGCGGAAACTTCATGGTCACAGCCACCGACCCGGCAGGCCCCTGGAGCGAGCCCATCTGGCTCGAGCAGCAGGGAATAGACCCGTCGCTGCTCTTTGAAGACGGCAAGTGCTACATGGTCTCCAACCCCGATGCAACCATAACCCTCTGCGAGATAGACCCCGTGACCGGAGCTACCCTCAGCCCTTCAAAACCCCTCTGGAAGGGCACCGGAGGCCGATTCCCGGAGGGCCCGCACATCTATCACAAGGACGGATGGTACTACCTCCTCATTTCCGAAGGGGGCATCGAGATGGCCCACTGCCTCACAGTGGCCCGTAGCCGTGACATCTACGGCCCCTACGAAAGTTCTCCCCGCAATCCCATCTTCACCCACTGCTCGCTCAAGGGCCAGGAAAGCAATATCCAGGCTACCGGCCACGGCGACATTTTCCAGAGCCCGGACGGAAGGTGGTGGATAACGATGCTGGCCTTCAGGCGCTACGGCGGAGACTACCATCACATAGGCCGCGAAACATTCCTCTGTCCCGTCACCTGGGAGGACGGCTGGCCGGTTATCAACGGCGGAGAGCCCCTTGCCGAAACGATGACCGTGGAAATGGGCTGGACGCCCGCAGCGCCCGTCTCGCGCGACAGGCAGTACGGCTGGGACAGCATCGGCCCGGAATGGATGCACATCCAGAGCCCCGTGGAAGAGAATTACAGCGTTTCCGGCGGCAAACTCGTACTTCGCGGGAGCGGTAAAGGCCTTGGCTTCGACAGCCAGCATCCCACCGCCCTTCTGCGCCGTCAGCAGAGCGCCGAGGCTTTCTTCGAGAGTAAAGTCAGGGTTGCCGCCAACTCCGAAGGCGGAATTGCCATCTATCAGATTTTCAACGGCTATGCCGAGTTCTTCCTGCGCCGCGGGCTGCTCCGCACCCAGGCTGTGGTACGCTATCAGGTCAAAGGCCTGCAGCACGAGGACACCGTGGTGGATATCTTTGGAAGCGACGCCACCCTTGGCATAATTGCCCACGGCGACCACTACGAGTTCCTTCTCAATGGACGGGAGATTGCCCGTCTGGACACGGCCCTGCTCTCCTCCGAAGTGGTGGGCGGATTCACCGGCGTAACCGTGGGTCCTTACTGCATTGAGGGGACGGCCTCATTCGACTACTTTACATACCAAGAAAGATGAAAAAACTCCTTCCAGTCCTGTCGGCGGTCGTTTTAGTGGCCGCCTGCACCTCCCGCAACGAGGTCCGGATAGACCTTGATAACGCCCCTGCGGAATCCATCCGCATAGAAGTGCTGGGGCCGCAGATTTTCCGTGTCTGCGCAGCTCCGGAAGGAAAAGTCCGCAGCCGGGAAAGCCTTGCGATAGTGCCTCAGAAACGCTATACCAACTTTACGGTGACGCGCGACTCCCTGGTGAGGATAGTCACTCCGGAAGCCAGCGTAACGGTTAATCCAAGCGGAGGGGACATCTGCTTCTACGACGCCGAAGGAAATCTGCTCCTCGGCCACGGAAGCATGGATTTCACTCCCGTCGAGGTGGAGGGCAGGAAAGCCTGGAGCACCCATGTGAGCTTCCCCGCAGCGCAGTTCGAGGCCTTTTACGGGCTCGGCCAGCAGCAGAGCGGAGAGCTCGACCACCGCGGCCACAACGAAGAACTCTTCCAGTACAACACCAAGATTTCCATCCCCTTCGTCCTTTCCAACCGCGGATACGGGCTTCTCTTCGACCATTATTCCCTGAGCCGATGGGGCAATCCGGCCCCCTATCGCCAGATGGGCGAGGTATTTGATATGCATCTGACCGGCTCTTACACCACCGCCGACGGAGTGGTGCTCATACAGAGCGAAGACAGCCTCTACTACGAAAACGAGCGCGCCGTCCGTAACCTTCCGGGCCTGCCCCTTAATGGTGCGATAGTGGTTTATGAAGGCAGCATAACCGCCAGGGAGACAGGCGATTATCATTTCATTCAATACTATGCCGGTTTCCAGCGGACCATGCTTGGCGGCGAGGAAGTGATGTCCCGTCGCTGGAGACCCGCCTGGAACCCCAACAGCTTCAAGTTCACGGCCCATCTGGAGGCCGGAGTGCCCACCCCGATACGAATCGAATGGGAGCCCGATGGAGATGTCTCCTACATCGGCCTGAGGGTGGCTCCGCTGATGGACGCGGCAGAGCAGGAAGCCCTTTCTTTCTGGAGTGAATTCGAGCCTCAGATGGACTTCTATTTCATTGGAGGAGGCAGTGCCGACAAGGTGATTTCCGGGTATCGCAGGCTCAGCGGCAAAAGCCCGGTGGTGCCCCGCTGGGCTCTTGGATTCTGGCAGAGCCGGGAGCGCTATTCCTCTCAGGATGAATTGCTTGCGGCCCTAACGGAACTTCGCGCGAGGGGTATTCCGGTGGACAATATAGTCCAGGACTGGCAGTACTGGGAAAGCGACCAGTGGGGCAGTCATGAGTTCGACCCCGCCCGCTTCCCCGACCCCGAAGCCATGCTCGACAGCGTGCACGCCCTCCACGGCCGCTTCATGATAAGCGTATGGCCGAAATTCTACACCAATACGGAGCATTACAAGGAGCTCCGGGCCGCGGGCTTCGCCTACACCCATGCCGAAGATTCCGCACTGGTAGACTGGCTGGGGCATAGGGAGTCGTTCTACGACGCCTATTCCCGGAAAGGCCGGGAGATGTTCTGGAGGCAGATAGACGAGAGCCTTTACACCCGTTACGGCCGCAAGATAGACGCCTGGTGGATGGACGCCTCGGAGCCCAACCTGCGCGACTGTCTCCCCATGGACTACCAGAAATGGCTCACCACTCCCACGGCGCTCGGCCCCTCCACCGAATACCTCAACGCCTACGCTCTGGTAAATGCCGACGCCATCTACAACGGGCAGCGTTACCCGGACAAGCGTGTCTTCCTGCTCACCCGCAACGGCTTTGCCGGCCTGCAGCGCTACAGCACGGCTTCCTGGAGCGGCGACATCGGCACATCCTGGACCGACATGCGCACCCAGATGGCTGCAGGACTGAATTACTGCATGAGCGGCATTCCCGTCTGGGGAATGGACATAGGAGGTTTCTCCGTAATGGGCAAGTTCTACGACAGCGCCAACCTCGACGAATGGCGGGAGCTTCAGACCCGCTGGCACCAGATGGGAGCATTTGTGCCGCTGTTCCGCACCCACGGCCAGTGGCCGCAGAGGGAGCTCTGGAACATTGCACCGGAAGGCAGCCCTGCCTACGAGAGCATACTGTGGTACATGCAGCTGCGCTACCGCCTCATGCCCTATATCTATTCCCTCGCCGGCGCCGTCCATTTCGACGACTACACCATTATGAGGGCGCTGCCGATGGATTATCCCTCCGACCCCGAGGTTCGCGACCTTTCCGACCAGTGGATGTTCGGCCCGGCCTTCATGGCCTGCCCGGTGTATGAATACGGTGAGCGGAGCCGCAGCGTCTACTTCCCCATGGGCCTTTGGTACGACTTCTACACTGGCTCTTCCATGGCTGGCGGAAAACGCTTCGACGTTAACGCGCCCTTCGACAGGATGCCCCTCTGGGTAAGGGCCGGGGCGATTGTTCCCGTCGGCCCTGCAATGCAGTGGAGCGACGAAAAACAGGCCGACGACATCCTTCTCATGGTATACGCCGGGGCCGACGGCAGCTTCACCCTCTACGAGGACGACGGCGTGAGTTACGGCTACGAAAGGGGCGAATTCGCCCGCATCCGGATAGAGTGGGACGACGCGGAGGGCACGCTCCGGATAGGAGAAAGGGAAGGCTCCTTCCCGGGAATGCTCGCAGAGCGCAGCTTCCGAGTTGTGCTTTGCAGCCCCGATTCCCCCGCCGGATATGACCCCGATGCGGCCGGAAACGTGGTTTTACACTATGACGGAAGCCCTGTGGAGGCAAAGTTTTAAAAAATATTTGGCGGTTTCCAAAGGAATTGCTACCTTTGCAGCCCATTACGCAAAAAATATAAAAAACGATATACCATGAAAAGAACATTTCAACCTTCCCGCCGCAAGCGTGTCAACAAGCACGGCTTCCGCGCAAGAATGGCTTCCGCCAACGGCCGTCGCGTGCTGAGCGCACGTCGTCGTCACGCCCGCAAGAAGCTCAGCGTCTCCGACGAAGACCGCTGGTAGAGTTCAACCCCCATGCATCCCTTAAAGGCTGGCCAGAATTGGCCGGCCTTTTTTGTGTGTAGTCTGATCCGCCACATGCCTGTCTATTTTTGTTAAAAAATAGCGGAGTTTTAACAGATTATTCTTATATTGTAGCGTCAAACCACGCTAAAACGTTATTATTCCAATAATTATGCTTAAAGTCAGACCTAAAATCAGCCTGGGAATTCTGGTGGTCATCATGGCCACAGCCCTCTCTTCCTGTGAAGACGGAGGGCTTCCCGAAGGTTTCTCCTTCAGCTTCGCGCCCAAAGGAGTGACCATCCCTGCTACTGGCGGAAGCGCCACCGTGACCTTCTCTTCTCCGGCCACGTGGGTTGCCGAAGTTTCGGAGGACTGGGTCCAGATTTCCCCCAAACAGGGAAGCGGAGGCGAGTGCACCGTAACTGTCAGCATCGGCGCCAATCCAGCCAAAGATGCCCGCAGCGCAATGGTTAAAGTCTCATTGCCGGACTTCGACTACAGCGAAGAACTCTCCGTAACGCAGCTGGCGTACGACGCTTCGCTCAAACTGTCGGAGTCTTCGCTGCAGCTCTCATCTGAAGCCGGAACCGGCAAAATCACGGTGAGCTCCACCGTGAACTGGACTGCCGCGGCCACCGACGACTGGTTCAGCTTTTCTCCCGCCCAGGGCGGCTTCGGCGACACCGAAGTTACCGTCACCGTTACCGAGAACACCGTCGCGGTAGCCCGTGAAGGAAGCATTACCTTCACCGGAGAAGGAGAAACCGCAACCTACACGGTAAGCCAGAGCGCCGCTCCCGCATGGCTCAGGCTCTCTGCCTCTGAGGCGGAATTCTCCTCCAAGGGCGGCAGCCTTGTCCTTACTCTCACCTCCAACTCCGCATGGAGCCTCAGTTTCGACGCAGACTGGGCCACCGTGTCGGCAAGCGAAGGCCCCGCAGGCGAAACGCAGATTACCATCGCCGTGGACGTCAACGAGTCTGTGGAAGCACGCAGCGCCGCTCTCACCTTCAATGCCGTGAACGAGAACGTTGTCTTCACCCTCAGGCAGAAAGGCCTTAACGAGGTTGGCGGTATCACCGGCGACATCGGCCCCTGGGAGGATGGCGGCGAAGGAGAATACGGAAGAAAATAACTAAAATCAACACTATATGACCAAACGTTCAGCCCTGATGCTGGTTCCGCTCGCAGCGCTCTTGCTGGGAGCGTGCAACCAGTTGTCCGAGGATCCGTCCATCGGCCCCGGACAATCACGGGAGATTGTTCTCTCGGGGTCCATCGGCGCGTACACCAGAGTCTCGGAGCAGGCCTTTGACGCCGGCGACGAGGCGGGGCTCTTCATAGGCAGCCCGGTGAACGTGGCCAATGTCAAGATCACCAGCGACGGGAAAGGCGGTTTCTCCCCTTCCGAGAAGCTGTACTGGGACGCTGAGCAGGAAGACGACCAGGCTTCCTCCTTCATCGCCTATTATCCCTTCGCCGACGTTCAGGACGCAGCCTCCAACTTCACGTTCAGCATGAACGCGGACCAGTCGGTGGCGGCGAACTACGCCTCCGCGGACTTCCTCTATGCAAAAACAGAGGCGGCTCCCGGCGACGGAACCATCTACCTTCCCTTCAACCATGTGATGTCGCGCTTTATCATCAGTGTGGACTGCAATGTGGAAGGCCACTCAATCAATGCCGTCACCGTTGACGGCGTGAAAATGCAGGCCATCGTCAACCTTGCCGAGGGCAGCTTCACCGCAGATGGAGAAGCCGTAAGCGCCAAGGCGGCCGATTTCAACGGCGTGTTCGTGCTCATCCTGGCACCTCAGACCGCCGCTCCCGAGATTACCCTTTCCGTGTCCAACGGAGAAGAGGTGAGCTTCACCCCCAAGGCTTCCATGGACTTCGCGTCCGGCAAGCAGATCCGTGCCAATCTCGTGCTTGAAATGAGCGGCATCGAAAGCTTTGAAGCCGAGATTGAAGACTGGGTTGGAGACAGCTTGATTATCCAGGAAGAAAGGCCCGGCGACAGCGGTGAAGAGCACACATGGAGCATCTACAACTGCGCCAGCGGGGAAACCATAGCTCTCGAAGCGAACGAAGACGGCATCCTCGAAGCCCGCATGTACGGCTATGAAAGCAATTCTCCTTTCCTCTTTGTCAAAGACGGCGCCGAGTACTTCGGCCAGGTCTACCGGGACTACGTCATTGACAACGAAGAGGAAGTGAGGCTCATCCGGGTGGAAACGGCCGACGGCGTCTCGCCCTACGCCCTGTATCTCAGTTCCGAGGACGAGCTCGATTTCACCGTATGCTTCGATCCTGCAGGCCTTACCGCAACATTCGCTGAGATTCCCTACGACTGGGAGTCCGTGGGCACCGGCATGTTCATCGACGGCTTCATCGCCGGACTGTTCAGCCTCCCCGCCCAGGAAGTGGAAGTGGAAATCATGAGCTCTCCCAACTACGAGAACACCTACGGCCTTGACGACCCGTACTCCAGATTCCTGTTCGTCAGTGACTACCAATTCAATCATGAGCCTTCCGTGCTTGTATTCGTAATCAAGGAAGACGACACCGTCTACTTCAAGACAAGCAAGACCGGCCTCTCCTACGGCCAGTACGGGATGTTCTACGCCGCTTCCGCCGTTCCGGAAAATGGCTGGACGAGTTTCAACTACTACGGAACCCTGGACACGGAGAACAATTACATCTCCTTCTACGATATTAGCGTGACGCCCTGCGACGTGGGAGCATACTCTTCCAACCGCCAGGGTATGATGGCCATCACCCTTCCCGGAGGCACCCGCCCCGTGAGATACTACAGTCTCGACTACCTCGGCATTAACGTCCCCACCCTCAAATATGGCAATACAGCTACGGTATCCATCTCCGGAGAGCCCCAGCTCGACGTGGCTGGAGTTGCCTACATGGTTGTCGCCGGTTCGCCCGAGGAAGAGGAGATAAATCGTATCATTGCCGATATCGCGGCTGGAAACGGCTATGAGGCAGAGAACTTCGTGCGTTACGGTTCCTTCGGAATACAGTGGGAATGCAGCGAAGCCGGCGCTTACACCGCCGTGCTGGTCACATACGACTCCGAATACACCTATCGGTGGTCCACCACCGTCAGTTTCGAAGTCGAAGTTTCCAATTACGATTACGACCGCTGGCTCGGCGAATGGGAAATCAACGGCAGGACCTATACCATTTCCCAGGACGTCTACGGCCTGAGCTACCTCATCGAAGGCTTTGATGGAGCCTACTCGGTTCCTCTGAACTTCGACGCCGAAACAGGAGACATCCTCTTCTACACCGGAGCACAGGATTCTCCCTATAACGGAGACAGCTGGCAGATCTACCGTGTCGGTTACGGCACCGACCTCTATATCGACGGTGAGGAAGTCGTCGCACGCTTTATACAGTACGAAGACAACTACGCCAAAATCGAACCCGAAATAGACGACATCAAGTACTTTGGCCTCCTTGCCTACAACGCGGAAAGCGAGCGTCTGGCCTATATTTCGGAGGACGATCTCATCCTCATCCCTCTCGAGATATACAAGATATCCGAACCCGTAGCCGGAGCGCCCGCAATGCATCAGGCAAGGGCACGTTCCCTCTCCTTACCCTCCGATGCCAACACAATTTCCAAGAAATAACTGACCTATGAAAAGATATTTACAATTCCTGACTGTGATGCTTTCCGCCGGCGCACTTTTCGTCGCCTGTAACAGTGAAAGCAATCCCGAATTGGCCGGAGGAAAGGAAATCCGCTTCTCCGCCGCCATCGGCCAGTACCAGTCCAAGGCGGGCGACACCGCTTTCGACGAAGGCGACGCCATCGGCCTCTTTGCCGAAGAGCCCGTCTCCGCCGAGAACGCCCGTCTCGAATGGACCGGCAACGCCCTTACTCCCGAAAGCCCCATCCTCTGGGGTAAGTACCAGCTGCTGGACGAGGACGTCCGGTTCTTTGCATACTATCCTTATGCCGCAGACGCCGCGAAGCAGTTCGTCTTCTCCGTCCCGGCAGACCAGTCTTCGGAAGAAGCATTCACGGCAGCAGACCTGATGCTCGCCTCCACGGTGGCATCGCCCATGGATGAAAGCGTAATGCTCCATTTCGCGCACAGGATGGTACGCCTGGTGATGGTTCCCGACAACCGTATGGATGCGGAAATTGTCGAGGCCACCTTCTCCGGCGCAGTCCTTTCCGCCGACGTTGATATCACCGTTCCTTCCGTGGCGCTTCAGGCCAATGCCCAGGCCCAGCCCGTCAAGGCCGCTCCCGTGGCCGACTCCGACGGCAACAAGGCATGGTCGGTTATTATCCCCGCCCAGACTATCCCCACCCTTTCCATCAGCGTTCTCATGAGCGACGGAAAGGAATATGTCCTGGAAGCCAATAACGTTGTCCTCCAGGAAGGCCGCAGCTACACCGCCAACGTCATCTTCGACGCCGCCATGAGCCCGCTCGAGTTCACCGCCGACATCGCCGACTGGATTGACGACTGGGGCTACATCGGCAAGGATCACGATCCCGGCAAGCTGCCCGTCACCTGGACAATCTCTTTCTACGGCAACGAATATCCGATGGAAGAACTCGAGAACGGCCTCTGGCACGTGCTCGTTCCCGAATTCTACGGCCAGGGCGAATTCCAGGTAATCAAGGAGAACAACTACTCCAACAACAGCATTCCCTGGCGCCAGTACTACGGCGTGAACGTTCCCGACTACAACATGTTCACCGTCGCGGACGACGAGAATCTTGAACTCGCACTCTCTCCCGACGCCATCATCTATCTCGCATCCGAAGCGCCCGTCCTCGAGTTCTGGCTCGACCCGAAGGCGCGCAAGCTCACAGTGGGCACACATGAGTATAATTGGGAGTCCATCGGCTACGGCAAGATGGTCGAAACCGCACTCGCCGGATACTTCGAAGTGCCCAAGCAGGAACTCGACGTGGAATTTTTCAAGGATCCCGCTCTCCCCAACGTCTACCGTATTGCACAGCCTTACCGCAACTGGGTTTGCCCCGAGGGCTTCACCTACTCACGCGGCGACGACCTCCTGCTCTTTATCCGTGACGATTATTACGTCCACTTCAACTACACCCGCACTGGTGTCAGCACCAGTGACACCGGAATGCTCTCCATTTCCTCCTCGAACGGATACCTGTATCCGGAAGACGGCTTCATGTACTTCTGGTCTGTCGACGTGATGTACGCCGACCAGTGGAACACCGTTTCCGGTTCCCGCCTGTACATGTATGTCACCCTGCCCGGCGGTACCCGTCCGCTCGACACCAGCTTACAGGTCTCATTCGAAGGCATCAAAGACGTCGCCGGCGCAGACGGTGTTCTCACAAAGGCCGCACAGCTCGGCCTCTATGCCGGTATGGATATCGAAGAAGTACGCGGCGGTCTCTATTCCGGCCACTACTCCGCAACCGATATCCGCTCTCTTGCAGGTGAACTCATCACCGCAGGCGATGTGATCGACTTCGAGAATCAGTGCTGGGTTGAACTCAGAATTCCCGTAACCCAGACCGGCACCTACACTTATGTAATTGTCGGCAAGGGCTCCGACGGAAAGTGGACCTATGCTTCCGCCTACTACAGCGCACTTCTCGATGAAGAAGCACCCGCGGCAAGCATCACCGTAAGCGCCGCCGCAGGACTGTTCGCCGAGCAGGAAATCGTCGCCCATGTGAACTTCGAGAATCCCCAGTCCCTGTGGGCCCTCGCAGTAGAGAAATCCCTCTGGGACGGCTCCGAATACACCGACGACGACATCTACGACCTCGTTCTCTCCTACGGCACCGCACAGAGCATCGCTTACCTTGGCGCCGACGGCATGGACATTACCTTCCGCAACCTCAAGAGCGCAACGCCCTACTACATTTTCGTAGCCGGCATCAGCGCGTTTGACATGTCGGCATGGGCAAAGTGCGAAGCCAGCACCGGCACCGCCCCCAACTTCACTTCGTTCGGCACCGGTCACTATCACGACAACTGGATGAACGCCTTCGGCGAAGACGGATGGCACACTGAGGTTGAAATCATGAAGGCCGACACCGAGCCCGTCCGCTACCGCGCCATGGCTCCTTACGACGCTTTCTGGGAGAAACATGCGAACGCCGAGTACTGCAACGGCGAATCCGCTCCCTGGATTGATTTCTGCATCGTGGATAATGACATCCACTACCTGCCTTACCTGAACGGCTATCTCGAGCCGGAACTCGGCCCCGTCCAGTACAGCTGCACCAACTCCCGTTCCGGATACTTCTATCCTTACAACACCATGCTTCAGGAAGGAGTGTACAACATTGCTCCGGGCGCATACATCCTCGGAACCAATTACTGGTACGACCTCACCAACACCGAGGCAGTCATCTATCTTGAGATGCCCGGCTACACCCTCACGCTCGAAGGGGAGGAGCCCGCTCACGCACCTCGCATGAGCAGAAGCTCCGGCGAAGCCGCCGCACCTCTCACTGAGCTGCGCCCTCTGACCCGTCACATGCTCCACACCGGAGAAATCAAAGTAACCGTCCGTGAACAATAAATACCAGAACGAACGTATCATGAAAAAACTCATTAACATATTAGCCATTGCCACCGTTTTCGGTGCCGCACTCACCGGCTGCGACAAGTTCGCAGAGGAAAACGGCGCTACCGGAAAGAACGAGATCAAGTTCTCGGCTTCGGTGGGATCATTCCAGGTAAAGGCCACCGACACCGCCTTTGAAGACGGTGACATGATTGGCCTGTTTGCGGACGATCCGGTCTATGTGGAGAATGTAAAACTCACCTTCTCCAACGGCAATCTGACGCCCGAAGAGCCCGTTTTCTGGGGCGACCAGCAGCTGCTCGAGCAGCCCACATATTTCTACGCATACTATCCCTATTCCGCGGAACTGCTCGACGAGGGGATGCAGGGTGACCAACGCCACTTCCACTTCTCGGTAAATGCCGACCAGTCCACCCACGCAGCCCTCACCGCCTCCGACCTCATGATGGCGAAGGCCCAGAGCTCTCCTGCCGACGGCACCGTCCAGCTGAACTTCGCCCACGCCCTCTCGAAGATTGTCTTCACCGTGGAAAACCGCATTGACGAGGTTGCCGTAAAGAGCATTCTCCTCGGCAACGTTTGCACCGGCGGATGGGCGAACATCGGCGAAATCGGCTCCGCATGGACCGACTGGGACGAGCCCGTAACGGTTGTTCCCGAAGCTTTCCAGCTGAACGGCGAAGCCGCATGGGCGGCAATCGTTCCGCCCCAGTATGCACGTCCCGCCATCCTCGTAGAGATGGCCGACGGCCGCCAGTTCACCTTCAACACCGAGCAGGACGTGTGCTTCGAGCCTTCACGCCGCTACAACGCCAAAGTCGTTATCGATGCGACCTGCATCTCCACCGACTTCACCGCCAGCGTTTCCGACTGGATTGACAACGACGACATCACCTTCGGCCAGTGGAAAGACTACGGCGACTGGATTCTTGTGGTTAACAACGACTACAGCTACTGGATGGACCGCTACACCAACGCCGAGCGTACCACCTACATCGAGGCTCACCAGGGCGACAATGTCATGTTCTACAGCCAGGACGGCTCTGTAATGGGTATCTCAGCCACTACAAGCACCATCGAAAGCGGCGTCCTCTATGACCTGGTGGCCGGCGGTGCGGCTCTCGTGATCCCCGAAGACGGCGTCTGGTTCGTCAACATCAACCTTGCCAATAACTACGTGTATGCAATCCGCACGGGAGACCTTCCTGTGTACGAGGATCCCGTATGGTCGCTTATCGGCACCATCAACGGCACCAACTGGGATTACGACTTCGACATGACCATGGACGAAAGCGGTGTCTACTACGCAGAGTTCGAGTACCACGAAGGCGAGGAATTCAAATTCCGCCGGGACCATGACTGGAGTGTGAATTTCGGCGTGGCTTATGGTACCGAAGCCCTTCAGGCCGACAATGCCTACGAAGTGTACCAGGACGGCCAGAACATCATGCTTTCCCAGAGCGGTGTGTGGAGGGTACGTCTTGAAACCCAGTACAACATGATTACCATGTGGCGCATCGGCGACATCGAGGAGCCCGGCATTGAACTGGACCAGATTCAGCCCATCGTGGACTGCGAGGACGGCACCGAGGGTGAATTCACCCAGGTTGTCTATGCAGTCTCCACCAACGGTTTTGTGGTATACGACGGCAAGTACTCCATCTTCTGCTACACCAGGACCGACCCTCAGGTGTATCCCGGCTATGTCGTACACGTAAGCGGCACCAAGACCACCTACAACGGGGTTCCGGAAGTGACGGACGTGACCTTTGAGGTGTTGGCTCAGGAGTATGAGGACATGATTGACCTCACCTACATGTATAACGACGTGAGCGCTTATCTCGACCAGGGCTTTGCCGACATCGCGATTCCCATCAGCATCGAGGGCGCTCTCGGTAGCGACGCCCGTACTATCTCCGTGGAAGGCCAGACCATGCAGGGCAGCATCTACTATGCACCCGATTGCTGGGGCCTCCAGGAACTTGCGAACCACAACGTAATCGCCAGCGGCTTCTACAACGGCCGAAGCGAGAGCAGAGTCTACATCATTATTACCAATATCGCCGACCTTGGCGAAATCGAGGTAGAAGAACCGGAGGAGCCCGAGGTTCCCGAGGGCACGACCTTTATCGCCTTTGAAAAGGCCACCCTTGCCGGTTTTGCAGCAAGCGGTGCGATCGTTGAGCTTGATGAAGTTATCTCCATGAGCAACAGCTCAAATTACGGCACCACAACAGTGACCGAACTGCGTGTCTATAAGAATCAGACTCTTACCCTCGCCGCAGCAGAAGGATTTGAGATTGTGCTCGTTGAGTTCGCCTGCCAGGCAAACGGAGCCACCAAGTACGGCCCCGGCTGCTTCGCGGAAGTCGAAGGATACACCTATGAATCCAACAGCAGCAACGGTCTCTGGACCGGCAACGCCACCGAACTTGTATTTACAGCATCCACCAACCAGGTCCGCATCGAAGGCCTGAAGGTTGGTTATGTAGCCGTTCAGTAATTCGAATGAGTTATGATTAAGAGAACAATTATACTATTGATAACGGCCCTGTCGCTGGGCGCTGTCCTCGCCGGATGTTCAGTCCGGGAGGACAACAGCCCGGACGCAGGACGGGAAATCCGCTTCACGGCAAGCGTTGGAACCTTCCAGGTGAAGGCCACCGACACTGCGCTGGAAACGGGTGACGCGGTGGGCCTGTTTGCCTACGAACCGGTGAGTGCGGCCAACGTGCGCATGAACTGGAACGGGCAGCAGCTCATCCCCGAGCAGCCGCTGTTCTGGGGCCCTTATGAGACCCAGACCAACTTCCGCGCCTACTATCCGTATAAGGAGGACATGAGAGAACGCTCCGTGCTCTGCGTCAACGCCGACCAGACCACCCATGCGCTTTTCACCGAGTCCGACCTTATGCTTGCCGACACCTTCGCTTCACCCCAGGACGGCGTGGTGAACTTCCAGTTCCGCCACATGCTCTCCAAAGTCATCCTCAACATCGAGAATCTCACCGATGCCGAGCAGATAGCCGAGGTTTATCTCTCCAACGTCCGCGGACGCTACAGTGTGAGCCTGGATTGGACCGACGCCTATGCCATGGACACCTCCGGCCTTGGCACCATCAAGGCCGGCAAGGTCACCGTCAACGGCGCCGAAGCCTGGGCCGTGATTGTGCCTCCCCAGTGGTGCAACCCCTGTCTCATAATCACCACCGTTAGCGGACGCCAGTACGACTTCACACTGGGTAGTGAAATCTACTTTGAGTCCGGACACCGCTACAACGCACACGTCACCATCGACGGCGATACCGTAAGCACCGACTTCACTTCCGACGTTACCGAGTGGACCGACAACAACGACGTCATGTTCGCCGAGGTTCACGAATGGTGCCTCATCGGCTCCTTCACGAACTGGGGCGAAGACCTCTATTTCACCAATGAGGGCAATGGCATCTATACCATCGAGTTCAATTACTTCACCGGTGACGAGTTCAAGTTCCGCAGGGATGCCGACTGGGAGTTCAACTACGGTATCGGCGAATACGGCGAAGCGTTTGTGGCCAAAGACGGCACATACGCCCTCACTCAGGGCGGAGCCAACATCTCCCTGAACGCCGACGGTCTCTGGTCGATGACTCTGGATACCGTGGCCGAAACCGTCACCTTCGAGTTTATCAGTGAATTCTAGTGGAACTAGGAATACATGCTTGAAGGGAATGTCTGGAAGGCCGTGGACGAGGAACCATAGCCCGCAGACGCATATCTCAGCTCAAAGAGGCCCGCGATGCGGACCTCTTTTTGCTTGCTTATTCTGCAAAAAAGTGTAACTTTGTAAAGCTAAGCACAAACACTGGAATCGATGTCAACAGCACTGATACTTTTACAGCTTGCCGTAGTTCTGGCGATGATTTTCATCGGTGCCCGGGTGGGCTCCATCGGCCTTGGAATGTACGGCATGGTGGGCGTGTTCATCCTGGTCTTCGTCTTCGGACTCGAGCCGGGGAACATCCCCATCGACGTGATGCTCATCATTGTGGCGGTGATTACGGCTTCGTCGGCCCTGCAGGCGGCCGGAGGCCTGGATTACATGGTGGATGTGGCGGCTCGCTTCCTCCGGAAACACCCCAACCATATAACCTTCTACGGTCCGCTCACGACCTGGCTGTTCTGCATCCTGGCGGGCACGGCGCACACCTGCTATGCACTGCTGCCCATTATTTCCGAGATATCCCTCAAGGCGAAAATCCGTCCGGAAAGGCCGCTGAGCGTTGCCACGATTTCGGCCTCACTGGGCATTACCGGTTCGCCTGTGAGCGCCGCCACGGCCGCGGTTCTGTCACAGAGCCTTCTCGGCGCCGAGGGTATTGGTATGGGAGAGATTCTTCTGGTTACCATTCCGTCTTCGCTGGTGGCAATTCTGCTAGCATCTTTCGTGCAGAACTTCGTCGGGAAACCCCTGGAGGAGGACCCCGAATATCAGCGCAGGGTAAAGGAAGGCCTGCTTGAAGAGCAGAAAGCCGAAGAACCCGGGAAAGAGATAAACCCGCGCGCCAAATGGGCCGTGCTGGTGTTCCTTCTGGGAGTGCTTCTGGTGGTGCTTTTCGGCAGTTTCCCTTCCCTGAGGCCGAGCTTCAACGGCACTGCGGTGAGCATGAATTCCACCATCGAGATGATTATGATGTCCATCGCCGCGCTCATCCTCCTGGTTGGCAAGGCCGACGTGAAGGTGGCCGTGAAGGGCAACGTGTTCGCAGCCGGAATGACGGCCATGGTGTCCATCTTCGGCGTGGCATGGATGGGCAGCACCTTCTTTGAGGGCAACAAGGAAGCCATCCTCGGAAGCGTCGCGGGAGTTTTCACCCAGTATCCCATACTCTTTGCCATTCCGCTCTTCCTTATGAGCATAATGCTCTTCTCCCAGGCGGCGACGGTCAAGACCCTCTATCCCGTGGGCATTGCAATGGGCATTTCGCCCCTTATGATGCTGGCCCTCTTCCCTGCCGTGAACGGCTACTTCTTCCTTCCGAACTATCCCACCGAGGTGGCGGCCATCGGCTTTGACCGCACCGGAACCACAAAGATAGGCAAGTACGTGGTGAACCATTCCTTCCAGCTCGCAGGTTTCATAACCACCTTTGTCTCGATAGGGCTGGGATGCCTGATAATACAATTTCTATAACTGATAACCAACCAATTATGAACACATTCCGCAAACTCATCCTCGTCACTGCAGCACTCCTTGCCGCCGTCACCCTGAGCGCAAAACCACGTGTGAGAATCATCGCCACCGGCGGCACCATCGCCGGCGTGAGCGCCACCTCGGCATCGTCGGCCTATACCGCCGGCCAGGTGGGTATCCAGACCCTTATCGACGCTGTGCCCCAGATGCTGTATCTGGCCGACGTGAGCGGCGAACAGCTCGTGAACATCGGCTCGCAGGACATGAACGACGAAGTCTGGCTCCAGCTTGCAAAACGCATCAATGTCCTTCTGAATGAAGAAGGCTACGACGCCGTTGTCGTGACCCACGGAACCGACACCATGGAAGAGACCGCATACTTCCTCAACCTTACGGTGAAGAGCGAAAAGCCCGTCATCCTGGTGGGTTCCATGCGTCCTTCCACCGCCATCAGCGCCGACGGTCCCGCCAACCTCTACAATGCGGTTGCGGCCGCCGCCTCGCCCGAATGCGTGGGCCTGGGCGTGCTCTGCTGCATGAACAACCAGCTTCTCGACGCCAAGAGCGTTATCAAGACCCACACCATCGACTGCGACACCTTCGAAGGCGGAAAAGTGGGCTGCATAGGCTATGTCTACAATGGCGAAGCCCACATCCTTCAGAGAGTCACCAACAAGCACACCGTGAATTCCGAATTCGACATAACCCGTCTGGACCGTCTCCCGAGGGTTGGCATCGTATACGGCTATGCGAACTGCTCTCCCCTGCCGATGCAGGCATTCGTGGACGCACATTTCGACGGAATTGTGCTCGCAGGCGTAGGTGACGGCAACTTCTACAAGGATGTATTCGACGTGGCCGTCGCAGCCCAGCAGAGGGGCATCCAGATTGTGCGCTCCTCCCGCTGCCCCACCGGTCCCACCTGCCTGAACAGCGAGGTCGACGACGCCCGCTACCACTTTGTGGCGGCCCTGGACCTCAACCCCCAGAAAGCCCGCATCCTTCTGATGCTCGCCCTCACGAAGACTCATGACTGGCAGGAAATCCAGCAGTATTTTATGGAGTATTAGGCTATGAAAAAACTATTATTGAGCCTTGCAGCGGCCCTTCTGGCCGTTTCGGCATTCGCCCAGGGCGGCAACACCGGCGACGGCGGTCCCGACGGGGACTTCGCCTCCCTTTCCGAGCGTCTCCTGAACCTTGAAAAGAAAGGCGACGGTTTCAATCTCTTCCTGAATTACTCCTCCTCGTTCCAGCTGGACGACAGCTGGCACGGCGCCTTCCGTGCAAAGCAGCTGAGGGTTGAGATGAAAGGCAACCTCGGCGAACATCTGAGTTACCGCATCCGTCACCGTCTGAACAAGAGCACCGTGGCTATGAGCGAAGAGAACTTCGCGAAGGCCACCGACGTAATGTCCGTAACCTGGCGTTTCAATGACAAATTCTCCATCATGGGCGGCAAGATGTGCCAGTTCTGGGGCGGATTCGAGTTCGACGAGAACCCCATGTACATCTACGAATTCTCCGAAATGGTGAACAACATGGACAACTTCCTCGCAGGCGCCGCCCTGCTGTGGTATCCCATGCCCGGACACGAATTCGTACTGAACATTACCAATTCCTACAGCGGCCGCTTTGCCGATGAATACGGCTGGGCACCCGCCACGGTGGACGGAACCCTTCTGCAGGAAGCCACCCTTCCGCTTAGCTATATCCTCAACTGGAACGGCAATATGTTCGGCGGCCTTCTGGAGACCCGCTGGAGCGTGGGCCTCTACAACCAGGCGAAGGGTTATCAGGACTACATGGCCTTCCTCGGCCAGAAGCTGGTCCTGCCCCGTTTCCAGTGCTATCTGGACTGGATGAGTGCCTGGGAAGGGCTCGACCGTCTGAGGCTCGCCACCGCTGAAATCGGCGGCGCCGGTTTCCAGACCAACGTACACTACAATTCCTTCGTCCTCAAGGCCAACTGGCAGTTCATGCCCGGCTGGAACCTCATGGTCAAGGGCATGTACGACACGGCATCGGCCCCCGGTTTCGACAATTACCGTCAGGTCACGAGCGGAGTCTGCTCCCTGGAGTACTATCCCGTCCAGGATCAGGACTTCCGCGTGTTCCTCGCATACATCGGCCACAATTATAACTTCGACGCGGCAGTCGGTATCCCGAACGCCTTTACCAACCGCATCGAGCTCGGTTTCATGTACAGAATCAAAGCTTATTAATCAGATATAACCATGTCAGAACAGAAATTCAGAATTGAGAGCGACCTTCTGGGCGAACTCCAGGTTCCGGCCGACGCCTACTACGGCGTACAGACCCAGCGCGCAATCAACAATTACAAGATCTCCAACACCAGGATGTGCGACTATCCGGAGTACATCGTCGCAATGGCCTATGTCAAGATGGCCGCCGCCGAGGCAAATGCCAGGCTGGGCGTGATGGACCGCAAGATCGGTGACGCCATCGTGGCCGCATGCCGCGAGATTGTGGACGGCAAGCTCCACGACCAGTTCCCTGTGGATATGATGCAGGGCGGCGCCGGCACTTCCGTGAACATGAACGCCAACGAGGTCATCGCCAACCGCGCCCTTGAAATCATGGGCCACAAGAAAGGTGAATACCAGTTCTGCTCCCCCAACGACCACGTGAACTGCGCACAGAGCACCAACGACGCATATCCCACCGCTTTCCGTTACACCTTCTACAGGATGAACAAGCAGGTGATAGCCGCCCTTGAGAGGCTCATAGCCGCCTTCCGCGCCAAGGGTGAGGAATTCAAGGACATCATCAAGATGGGCCGCACCCAGCTGCAGGACGCAGTTCCCATGACCTCCGGCCAGGAATTCAACGCCTTCGCCAACAACCTTGAGGAAGAAATCGCCAACCTCAACCGCAACGCCGTTCTCCTGAAGGAAATCAACATGGGCGGAACCGCTATCGGAACCGGCCTCAACGCAGTTCCCGGTTTTGCCGAGCTCTGCACCTCCCTTTTGAGCGAATTCAGCGGCGACTCTTTCGAGAAGGCTCCCGACCTCGTTGAGGCTACGCCCGACACCGGCGCCTACGTGAGCTACAGCGCAGCCCTGAAGCGTCTCGCCGTGAAACTCTCCAAGACCTGCAACGACCTCCGCCTCATGGCTTCCGGTCCCCGTTGCGGCCTGCACGAGATCAATCTTCCTCCCATGGCTCCCGGTTCTTCCATCATGCCCGGCAAGGTGAACCCCGTCATTCCCGAGGTAACCAACCAGGTTTGCTTCAAGGTAATCGGCAACGACACCGCAGTGGCATTCGCAGCCGAGGCCGGCCAGCTTCAGCTCAATGTGATGGAGCCCGTAATCGTGGAGTGCATCCTCGAAAGCCAGACCTGGCCCGTGAATGTGATGGACACCCTGCGCACCAAGGGCGTCGAGGGCATCACCGTGAATGCCGAGCACTGCTACGACATGGTGAAGAATTCCATCGGCATTGTGACTGCCCTGAACCCCTACATCGGCTACAAGGCCTCCACAAAGGTTGCGAAGGAAGCTCTTCAGACCGGACGCAGCGTCTACGACCTGGTGCTTGAACACGGTATCATGACCAAGGAAAAGCTCGACGAGGCCCTCGATCCCAAGGCCATGACCTCTTCACACGAGTTCATCAAGTAGTTCCCGGCAATGGCAATCAAGATTAATCTGGAGGCAGTTGACACAGAACTGTTCTGCTGCTCGAAATGGTGGGGAGACCCGGACCTCCCGGCCGACATGGAATACCCCATGGCCGAGGCCGAGGAAGACGGGGAAACCTTCTCTTACCCTCTCACCTTTGTATGTCAGATAGACTGCGAGGACATAGCCCCCTTCGACCCCGAAGGCCTCCTTCCCCACCAGGGCATGTTCTACATTTTCGCAGGTCTTGACGAATACCTTGACATGGACAGTCCCTGGCACAACGGGATTGGAGAGTGGGAGCGCAAACAGGTGGTGGTCAAATACACCAAGGCCATCAATTTCGAGACTTTCCGTAGCGCCATCCTCGTAGACGACGAGGACCAGCCGCTAACGCAGCCGGCCCTGAAAATGACCTTCGAGAAGTGCCTGGACAACGCCGACTGCACCAAGCTCCTGGGCTTCCCCTTCTTCGAGGAAGTACGCCAGGAGATGGAAGGGCACGTCAATTTTCTCCAGATTGATTCCGACACCGCCGGTCTGCGTTTCTACGACGAGGGCATGCTCAACCTTCTCTACACCAAGGCCGATTTCGAAAAAGGCAACTGGAAGAAGGTTAAGGCCTATATGACCTCCCTGTAGGATCCTTCGGACCCGGATCATGAAAAAAACCGTTCACTTTTTTCTGGGTGAACGGTTTTTCTTAAATCACTATCAGTTGGTTCGAGAAGGCTGCCAGGCCGAAAACGACGCTGAGCACCACCAGCACTATGAGCCAAAGGATGAAAATCACCAGGCCGGGCTTCCAGGACGGGACCTTGAAATTGAACACGAGCTGAAGCCCGCCGTAGATGATGCCAATCAGAGGGAGAAGCACTCCTGCAACCAGCAGGCACATCACCCAGGGCTCGGTGACCATGTCGTACACTCCGGGAGCTTCCATGCTCGGGCGTTCGAGCCACTGGGCGTAGGGTGCGCCGAAGAGGTCGTTGCCCTTGAGGCTAATTACCGACACGGAGGCCAGGCCCGACGTGCCGACAGCCAGCAGTAGCACTCCCACAATCAACACAATCACGCGTGCGAGATTGCGTCCGCCGCGGCTCTGCACCGCATCCTGGGCGGCATCCCTCATCTCCCGGAGCCCCTCTCCCACGTTTCTTGCTACGTCGTCGAAGGTTCCGGCATCGCCCCTCATGGCCCAGCGGTCCTGGGCTGTCTTTGCGGCCGGCATCACCATCCAGAGAATGCCGTAAATCAGCGGCATGGCCACAATCAAATCCTCTCCGCGGTTCCACATGAGTCCAAGCACCGTGAACACGGCGAAAATGAGTCTCGGCCAAACCACGTCGATATCGAAATACGCGGCCAGGCCGGCGCAGACGCCGCCCACGGTCTTGTTCTCGATATCACGGAAGAATTTCTTGCGGCCGCGGGGGATATATTCCTGTCCTGCGGTGTCGGCGTTGTCGTCGGCCTCTATCTTCTCCGGGCGGCCGAGTATCTCGATTACGGAGTTGATATCGGCAAGGGTGACGGCCTTCATGCCGCCGCATTTTTCAAGCAGCAGCTCGGCCATCCTCTCTTCGATGCCTTCCATTATTTCCTTTCCGCCCTGTTGGCTGCGGTAATGGGCGTCCAGCTGTGCGAGATATTCCGATGCGGCCTTTGATGCATCCTTTTCGAGCGTGAAGGCATAGCCTCCGATGCTCACTTTATCTACTTCTGTCATCTTTTCAGTCTTTTTTCAGTGATTCGATACTGCTAACCATTTCCTGCCAGGCGGAGTCCATCTCCTTGAGCTGGTCCCGGCCCTTTTCGGTAATAACATAGTACTTTCTGGGCGGGCCCTGGGTGCTCTCTTCCCAGCGGTATGAAAGCAGGCCCTGGTTCTTCTGACGGATCAGAAGGGGATAAAGCGTGCCCTCCACCACCAGCATATTGGCGTTTTTAAGCTCGTCCAGTATATTGGATGCATAAGCCTCCTTATGGCTCAGAATACTGAGAATACAGTACTCCAGCACTCCTTTCCGCATTTGGGAACGGACATTTTCGTTGTTCTTCTCCATAGCGTCACTGATTATATGAGGTAAACTTGCCCATGTTCGCCGCGTTTGGCTCGAGCCCTTCCATCTCGCACTTCTGGGCCGACGAATACGCCGCGGGAATCACCAGCCAGAGCAGCAGGTAAATCCACAGTCCGGTGCCTCCGAAGAGGATTATCAGTATCATTAGTACGCGCACGATGGTCACATCTATATCGAAATAATGGCCGAGTCCGGCGCACACTCCGCCAATGGTGCGGTCATCCATGTCGCGGTACAGTTTCCTGCTGCGGCGCCTTCCTCCGGACGGGGCCGATGAAAACTGCTGCTGTTGCTGTTGCTGCCGGTCGTTTCCTTCCGGAGCGCCGTCCGGCATTCCCAGAGTGTCGCACACTTTTTCAACCATGGAGAGGGTGACCACCCTGCCGCCGGCACCGACTTCCTCGAAGAAAAGTTCGGCGATACGGCTTTCGATGTCCTCCATCACTTCCCTGGCCTGGGCAGGCGAAAGGCGTGCACGGAAATGCTCAAGATATTGAGACAGACGCTTGTAGGCATCTTCCTCCAGTGTAAAAGCGCGTCCTCCGACGCTTGCATCAATCACTTTTTTCATTTTGCAAAAGTATTTGTCACTGCAAAGATATAAATAATTTTTAATACCTTGCAACACAAAGTACCAAAATTTTCAAAAAACTTTTTCCGTCGTCCGGGAAATCACCCCTTTTTCCGGACGAAACGCGTATTTGGGACTTGCCATCCGGAAATATGCCTGTTTTTCCGGACGGAACTCCATTTTTGGGCCCGCCGTCCGGGAAATCACCCCTTTTTCCGGACGGGCCGATGCGCTCCGGGATGGGGAGGGCGCTCCGCAGGCAGTTAAAAGGCCGATGCCTGCGTCGCGCTCTCCCCCTCCCGTCGCAACCACAATGCCCTCGCGCGTTGTGGTTGAAGAATTATTGCTATATCTGCAGGTTAAATGTATTAATCAGTATGGCAGAGTTCAAAGACTATAATCACATTTTGATACAGCTATAGTCTTTGGTTGCAATCCTGTATTCATTTGAGTCGTTTACGATCTTGATCAGAGAATTGTTGAACGGTAAGCTTCACTTCGCTCTTGAAGTCGTTCATCCGCAGTATATCTGGGATTGAGAAGTTCATGTGTGTGCACAGCGCGTGAAGGGCATAGCAAACAGTGATGTGCTCCAGTTTGGGATTCCGGAGAGCCCCCTCAGCCCAGCTAGTGCCGTCGTCAAGAGAGTTCTCACAATTCAATTCTTTGTCACTCATCGTTGGTGAATAATCGGCCACAGATGACCATAATGGATGAACATGCGCCAAATCAAGCAGATATTTCTCAGTCTCCTGCAGTATGGCGGCCATCCTCGTAAAGTCAGAGCCGTAGTATGTGTCTTCTTCCAGACGAAGCGTAGAATCTACGGTGTCGAATTCAGGAACAAGGCACCCTTCAATCTCATAGTCATCGTCCAGTTCGTCCTTCGGCATGGCAATCAAAGCTCTGAATAAATCGGCCGAGCGCTTGTAGGTTCGGTTTGTCAGTTCCAACAGCAGACTATTGACCTTCTCCAGCCGTTCTATTTCAGCCTCGGTACAGTGCTTGGCAAACAGAGTGTCCAGGATGAACTTGCGGTATCCCATCATGTCCTGGACAGATTCTAAGGCTTTCTTGTCCCCGCACCAATTCAGGAATGGCCGAAGATTATGGAAGTCAATAGGGTCATGGGTAATCGCAAGAATTCGTGACTCGATATTGATTACCTCATCCTTCAGCTGGGCTTCATCCAGCGAGCGGATACAATCTCGAGAATCATCACCATGCACTGGCCGATGCAGAGGCGTGTGCTTATATTGCGATGAAGCTCCTGTAACCTCCAACCATCAATATTATTTCCCATGGACACTAACTCATAAGTCAAACAAATCTTCACAAAAGATTTGCGAAGGTAAAACGGATTGGCTATCTTTGTTAGGTTGGACATTGATGCCATGAAGGATCTGACGATTCAGGACATAGAGACCATCCTTCACCGTGATGAGAACCGCGTGATGGAGGCCAAGAAGACTACCGGTGAGATTGTCGCCGGTATGCAGTCAGGCTGCGCTTTCCTCAACACCGAAGGCGGCTGGTTGTTTTTCGGCATTCATCCAAAGACGCTGAAGATTCTTGGGCAGGATGTCGCCGACCAGACGCGTCAAGAGATTGCCAGAGAGATGCGCAAGTTCACTCCCGCCATCGACTTGGCGGCTCAATACATCGATGTTCCCGGCAGGCCGAATCAGAAGGTTATTGCCATCCGGTTCCCGGCGCCCGATGGATTTGCCGCGCCTTATACCTACGACAACCGGCCGTACTACAAAGTTGAAAACACCACGTCCATAATGCCCCGTGAGATGTTCGAGGAGCGCATCCGCCTGAGCAATCCCAAGAAGTTCAGTTGGGAAAAGTCCCCTTGCCCGAATGTTGACGTGAACGGTATCAGTGCTAAAACACTCGACGATATCATCCTCTCCGGCATCAACAAAGGCCGCATCCCCCGTGAGGCCAGCCGTCTCAAGAACCGTTTGGCAAAACTTGACCACCTTGGCCTCCGCACGGCAGACGGCTTACTGACCAACGGCGCCGTAGTACTCTGCGGTAAAACGCCGAACAGGGAGTTCACCCAGTGCAAAGTCCGTCTTGCCCGCTTTGAGGGAACCGACATGGATAAGTTCCGTGACCAGACGGTCTGTTACGGCAACCTATTCGAGCAGTATGATGCCATCATAGAATTCTGTCAGAAGCATATGTTTCTGGCAGGGAATATGGATCAAATTGAGCGCATCGACACACTTACAGTCCCCATCAAGGCTCTCCGGGAAGCAACCCTGAACCTGCTGGTCCATCGCACATGGTGGTCCGGTGCCAGAACTCCAAGCGTCGCCATATTCGATGACCGCATAGAGTTTATGAATCCCGGCTTCTTCCCTCCTGGAACCACTGCCGAGGATTTCCGGAAACGTCCGCACTCAGAACCTATAAACGAAGTCATCTCCAATGTTTTCTTCAAGAGCGGACTGATGGAAGCTTGGGGCCGTGGTATTCCGGACATTTATGGCGAATGCAAGGCTGCAGGCCTCCCGAAGCCTGAGTTTGAGAGCATTCCGAACTTTGTTTGCCTGACAATTCGGTTCAAAGAGCCGCTCACGCCACACTTAACGGCTCAAAATAATAACTCATCGAATGAGACATTAAATGAGATATTAAATGAGACATTAAGCCAGGCGATTCTTGCAACATATAATCTGATAAAAACTAATCCTGGAATCAAGAGAAAGGACATTGTTACCCGTTCGGGGCGTGTTCCTGCCACTATCAGCAGACATATAGCTTTACTTATTGAAAAGAATCTCATTGAGCATCGAGATTCTAAGAAGACTGGTGGCTACTATGCCAAATAATTATTCTGATATCAAACGATTAACACATACCCAAATGCCTGATTTTAAATATGCCCCCATGTTCCAGTTGGGCGAGGACAAAACAGAGTACTATAAGATTCCTGGATCGGAGAAACTTGTGAAGACATCCAAGTTCGGCGGCCATTGCGGATGCGGTGGCAAAACCATCCTGGAGGTGTCGCCGGAGGCTTTGACCCTGGTGGCCCAGCAGTCTTTCCACGACTGTCAGTTCATGTTGCGCCGCTCCCACAATGAGCAGGTGGCAAAAATCCTTACAGACCCGGAGGCTTCGGACAACGATAAATACGTGGCCCTGCAGTTCCTGCGCAATGCTGAGACTTCCGTAAAGGGCGTGCTTCCTTTCTGCCAGGACACAGGCACAGCCATCATCCACGGAGAAAAAGGGCAGCGCGTATGGACCGACTTCGAGGACGAAGAGGCTCTGAGCAGGGGCGTTTTCAATACTTATACCCAGGAGAATCTCCGCTACAGCCAGAACGCCCCGTTGGATATGTACAATGAGGTGAACACCAAGTGCAACCTTCCGGCGCAGATTGATATCGAGGCCACTCAGGGCAGCGAATACCGCTTCATTATGGTGGCAAAGGGCGGCGGCAGCGCCAACAAGACCTACTTCTACCCCATGACCAAGGCCACTATCCAGAATGAAGGCACCCTCATTCCCTTCCTGGTGGAGAAGATGCGCTCCCTGGGTACGGCAGCCTGCCCGCCCTACCACATCGCCTTTGTGATTGGCGGAACGTCGGCCGAGAAGAATCTCCTTACCGTGAAGCTCGCGAGCATCAAGTTCTACGACTCCCTGCCCACTACCGGTGATGAAACCGGCCGCGCCTTCCGCGACATAGACCTCGAGGAAAAGCTCCTGAAGGAGGCGCAGAAGATTGGTCTTGGAGCGCAGTTCGGCGGCAAATACCTTGCCCACGACATCCGCGTAATACGTCTGCCCCGCCACGGTGCCAGCTGCCCTATCGGCATGGGTGTGAGCTGCAGCGCAGACCGTAATATCAAATCCAAGATAAATGCCGACGGTGTATGGATCGAGAAAATGGATTCCAACCCCACGGAGCTTATTCCGGAAGAGTTCAGAAATCCCGGCGAAGGCCCCAAGGGAATTGAGATAGACCTCGACAAGGGCATTGACGCAGTGCGCGCAGAGCTCACGAAATATACCGTGGGCACCCGCGTAAACCTGAAGGGAACCATTATTGTGGCACGTGACATCGCTCACGCCAAGCTCAAGGCCCGCCTGGATGCCGGCGAAGGCATGCCTGACTATTTCAAGGACCATCCCATCCTGTATGCCGGTCCCGCCAAGACTCCGGCAGGCTATCCCTGCGGCTCCATGGGCCCCACCACGGCGAACCGCATGGACCCGTATGTAGATGAATTCCAGGATCACGGAGCATCGCTGGTGATGATTGCGAAGGGCAACCGTTCGAAAGTGGTCACGGATGCCTGCCAGAAGCACGGCGGCTTCTATCTGGGCACCATCGGCGGTGTTGCTGCAGTGCTCTCCCAGAGCAGCATCCGCAGCATCGAATGCGTCGAGTACCCGGAACTCGGCATGGAAGCCATCTGGAAAATCACTGTGGAAGACTTCCCCGCCTTCATACTGGTGGACGACAAGGGTAACGACTTCTTCAAGAGCATCGGCCTGTAGGAAAAATGGCGAAATTCTGGACGGAAATACTTGTCCCTGCGGCAATTGTAGGCCTCACCCTGGTTCAGACCGTGGGTGTGGAGACTCACCGTGCCATGCAGCTGGACTTCTTCCGTCCCGCAGCCGACACCACCGCCGTCCAGGCCGATTCGCAGCTTACGGCGCGTCCCGATTCCATCGTCCCCGCCCTGGCCGACTCCACCGCCCTTGCCGACAGTGTGGATGATTTCGACTTCTTCGGTGAAGAAGAGCCCGTTGACACTACACCGAGGATTGACCCCCGCGACACCGTGAAGGTGCCGGACAGCCTTCGCATCACCGACCCCTTCCTGTACCAGTGGTACGTTGCGACGAAGGACACCTTCGTTCACCGCATAGTGATCGATTCCCTGAAGGCGGCCGGAGACAGTGTGATTTGGCCGCGTATCGATTCGCTCTTCATCGCCGACTCCACAGCGGCGGCAATCGCCGCCTTCAACCAGTGGTATGCCTCGCTCACAAGGGCCGAACGCCGCCGCTACGACTACGAGCAGGCCCTCCCCGGAATACTTCACCGTCAGGATTCCATAATTCGGCGCAAAGACAGTCTCAAGGCCGTCCGCGACAGTATTATCGAGAACACGCCCCGTATACTTGAGACGGCTTTCCTGCCGGATTCCCTGTACTACAAGAGACTCGTTGCCTGGAAGCACGACCGCCTTTACAACCGCGTGGAGCCATTCACCTGGGACACCACGGCCAATTACCGCTTCTACGACTATCCTTTCATGAAGGAGGATGTGGGCGCCTCGTGGTTGGGCATGCCCGGTTCGCCCGTGCAGAACTACAACTTCTTCCAGCGCAGCCACAACGAGACGGTGAGCTTCTATGCCCCCTACGATTGCTGGACCTACACTCCCTCGAGCCTGCCGATGTTCAATACCAAGACTCCCTACACGGAGCTGGAGTATTACGGCAACCTCTTCACCACCAGCAGCAAGAGTGCCGACGCCTTCCGCGTGTTCACCACCCAGAACATAACGCCTGCGCTGAATATCGCCCTTGAAATGAGACGCTGGGGCGGAGCCGGAACCCTCAAGAACGAGAAGACCGACAACCGCAGCTACTTCGTTGCGGGCAACTATCTTGGCAAGCAGTATCTCGCACATGGCGGATTCATCTTCAACCGGGTGGTGCGCCAGGAGAACGGCGGTGTGCAGGACAATATGTGGATCAGGGATACCACGGTGGACGTGAGGGAAATTGAAGTGAACCTTGCGGCGGCGCAGAACCGCCTCACCAAGCACACTCTCTTCTTCGACCAGAGCTACCGCATCCCCATGGACTTCATAGACAGGATAAGGCATCGCGGAGACAGCACCTGGACGCCGTCGGACACCCTGAACAAAGATATAACCACCGCGTTCATAGGCACTTCCAGTGAATGGACCAGCTGGACGAAGCAGTATGTCGACCAGACTTCCACGCCTCTCGCGGCCTTCTATAACAACGCCTTCTTCCAGAATCCGGCGAAGAGTTCCGACTCCCTGCGCGTGACGCGGCTCGACAACCGTCTCTTCCTCCGCATCCAGCCCTGGCATGAAGACGCCGTGGTTTCCCGCATCGAGGGCGGTATAGGCGACAGGCTGCAGAACCATTTCCTGATGCAGAGCCAGAACTATCTGATGAAGAATTCCCCGTACCGCTGGAACACGGCCTATGTCTATGCCGGGGCCGAGGGAAGCCTGAAGAAGTATCTGGTGTGGAATGCCAATCTCACATACAATTTTGCCGGTTACCAGGCGAATGACTTCGCCTTTGAGGCCAATGCAAAACTGAACATTTATCCGTTCCGGCGGCATCCGGACAGCCCCATGAGCTTCACGGCCAGGCTGGAATCCACCCTTGAGGAGCCGGAGTTCTATCAGCAGCACTTCTTCTCCAATCACTATGTCTGGGAGAACAGTTTCTCCAAGATTTCCACGTCGAAGTTAAGCGCCTCGCTCAGCGTACCGCGCTGGAGGCTCAATGCCTGGGCGGGTTATTCCCTGCTTTCGGGCAATATCTATTACGGCACCGACGGTATGCCGAGGCAGAACGGCTCGGCGATGAGCGTGATATCGGCCCGTCTGGACAAAGACTTTGTGCTGGGGCCCGTGCACCTTGACAACAGCGCCCTCGTTCAGTTCTCTTCCGACGAGAGCGCGATGCCTCTGCCGCTGCTGGCCCTGAACTTAAGGTGGTATCTGCAACTCACGATTGTGGACCCGAAGGTGATGATAATGCAGATTGGCGCCAATACCCGTTTCACCACGGCCTGGTATGCCCCGTCGTACAATCCGGTGGCCGGAGTGTTCATGAACCAGACCGAATATAAATACGGCAACTGCCCCGTATTCGACGCCTTCGTGAACCTGCAGTGGAAACAGGCCTGCATCTTCTTCAAGATGGAGAATCTCGGGAAGGGATGGCCAATGGATAAACACGACTATTTCACGGCCCATCATTACATCCAGGTGCCCAGCATCTTCAAGTTCGGCATATCCTGGCCAATCTATCCTATGCTCGGCCAGCAGAGGACCATGTCCAGCCGCGCAGGAAGCGGTATGGGTGGCGGTGGCGGAGCTTCCGGTGGCCGCAGGCTCTCCGGAGGCGGCGGCATGACGGGCGGAATGATGGGTGGACGCCGATGAACACACGCACACTCCTCGCAAAGCTTTTCCTGTGTATCCTGCTGCTCGCTGTAATTCCAAGCAGCAGAGTGTCCTACCGTACGGCCGTGGGCGAAGACGAAACCGCCCTGCTCATCGATTCCCTGAGAAGGGACTATTCCTACAACAGGGCTGCATCCCGTCTGATGAAAAAGGGCCGCTTGCCGGACCGGGAGCAGATAAGCCCCTACGACAATCTCATCAAGACAAACGCACGCCACATCGACTGGGACTGGAGACTGCTCGCAGCCCTCATATACCATGAATCGCGCTTTACGCCGGAAGCCAACTCACACAAGGGGGCGGTGGGCCTGATGCAGATCCGGAGCAGTCGCTATCCGGTCGATTCGCTTCTGGTCCCCTCCATCAACCTTGAGGTGGGGTGCAACTATTTACGCCGCCTGGAGAACATGTTCTCCCGCTATGCGGCATCACCCGGCGAACTTGTAAAGTATACCCTCGCCGCCTACAACGCCGGCGAAGGACGCGTGCTACAGGGCATACAGATAGCCCGTTCTCTCGGCATGGACGACTCCCACTGGTCGAGCGTTGCCGAGGCTATGACCTACATCCCTGGCTTCAACGAAGCACCCTGCATCCAGTATGTGGAATCCATACTGAACACCTATTACGTATACTATAATTATTATCCGGACTAGTTTACCTTGACTGTCTTTGCCGGGTCCACGCGCGAGATGAACAGCGTGGGAATGAGCAGAAGAAGCATGATGCCAGCATAGGCCGTGGCATCGGCAAGAAGGATGAAGACTATGTCCACATGGACCGGCACATAGCTTACGAAGTAGTTGGCCGCATCCAGCGGAATAAGATGGAAAACGCCCTGGACAAGGCAGAACAGAAGGGCCAGCGCGTTACCCACGGCCATTCCTTTCAGCACCACCGAAGAACCCACGTGCAGGAAAACCCGCCCCACCCCGCGGTTGTCCATTCCCATGGTCTTTAGAACGCCGATTGTGGGAATATTCCGGAGCAGCATTATCAGAAGGCCGGAAATCATATTGAATCCGGCCACCACCGTCATCAGGATGAGGATGAAAAGCACATTGAAATCCAGCAGGTCCAGCCAGTCGAACACCTGAGGATAGGCCCTCACCGACGACTGGACGCTGATTCCGTATGGAGCGTCGTCGGAAGAGAGGGAAAGCAGTTCGCCGATTCTGCGGCTTACGGCTTCCTCGGCCCCAGGGTTGCGATAGGGCTCTTCCAGCATCACTTCGAGGCTGCTTACCCGGGTGGAATCCCAGCCATTGAGCCTCTGGACATCGGCCAGATTCGCCCTCACCACCAGATTGTCGTCGTTTTCCAGAATGTCACGGTGCACGCCCGTAACATGGAATTTACGGACCCGCATTCGCTCTCCCACGAAGTAGGTGGTCATTTCCTCTCCGGGGCCCACACCGGTGATTTCCCGAAGACGCGCGGGAATGGAAACGCAGAGAGCGGAGTCGGCCCTCTGCGTTCCCTTTATGTTCACCCCGTGTATCACATCCCCGTTCTTTACGATTCCGCCGCGGCTCACCACGGGCTCCAGCGAGCGCACCCCGGGGATGGCGAGGATGGCCTGCTCGGCCTCGAGATGGCGGGGAATCCAGGGCTGGTCGCTGCCCACTGACTGTGCGGGATAGATACGAATGTCTCCCGTCATTGCGGCCACGCCCTCACGTATGCTGTGACGGAAGCCCGAAGACACCGTAACAGCAAGAATCATCACAAGGAAACTCACGGCGATGGCTATCGCCGCGATGTTTCCCTGAAATTTGAGTTTTGCCGATATGAACCTTTCCGGCGACACTCTTACCAGATGTGGACGCGTTCTTCCTCGGGACGCCACATCGGGTCGCCCTCATGGATGTCGAATGCGTCGAAGAAAGTCTGGAAGTTGCGCACAGAGACGTTCACCCTGTTCACTGCAAGGGAGTGAGGGTCCATATTGGTGAGACGGGCCTTCTCCTGGTCGGTGATGTTCTGGGCCCAGATGGCGCCGTAGCTCAGATAGAAGCGCTGGGCACGGGTGAAGCCGTCGATCATGGGATCCCTCTTGCCGGCGGTGGCGTTCTCCATTGCGGTGAAAGCGATGGAAAGACCGCCGTGGTCGCCGATGTTCTCACCCAGGGTGTAGCGGCCGTTGGCGTGTACGCCGGGCAGGACCTCAACCTCGTCGAACTGGGCTGCAAGACGGTTTCCGAGCTCGTCGAACTTGGCCTTGTCGTCGGCCGTCCACCAGTTCACCATATTGCCGTCGCGGTCGAACATGGAGCCCTGATCGTCGAAGCCGTGGGACATCTCGTGGCCTATGACCACGCCGATACCGCCGTAGTTCACGGGATCGTCGGCATCAGGATCGAAGAAAGGCTTCTGCAGGATGGCTGCGGGGAAGCAGATTTCGTTGGTAGTGGGGTTGTAGTAGGCGTTCACGGTCTGGGGAGTCATGCCCCACTCGCTCTTGTCGGTGGGCTTGCCGAGCTTGGACAGGTTGTCCTGCACATACCACGCGCTGGCGGCGCGCATGTTCTCATAGAAGCTCTTCGAAGGGTCGATGTCGAGGGAGCTGTAGTCTTTCCACTTGTCGGGATAGCCAACCTTCACGGTGAAGGAAGCGAGCTTGGCGCGTGCGGCCATCTTGGTGCTGTCGCTCATCCAGTCGAGTTCGTCGATGTGCTGGCCGAGTGCGACGCGGAGATTCTCCACCAGACGGATCATCTTCTTCTTGGACGATTTGGGGAAGTAACGCTGTACGTACATCTGTCCCACAGCTTCGCCGAGAATGCCGTTGGGCACCTGCATGGCCCTCTTCCAGCGGGGACGCTGCTCCTGTGCACCGGCCATCTGATGGGAGAAGAACTCCCATGATGCGGTATAGAAGTCGTCGGAGAGGGCGCCGGCGCTGCTGCTCACGAACTGGCAGAGGATATAATTCTTCAGAATGTCGAGCGGGGCGTTGGCGACGAATTCGTTGAGACCCTCAAAGTAGGAAGGCTGCTCCACGATGATTCTGTCCTGGGCGGGGATTCCGAGCTCGGCCATCACATGGTCGAGATGGAGGGCGGGATAATTCTCGAAAATCTGGCTTGAACTCATGGGGTTGTTGAGGGCCGTAACGTTGCGGTTCTGCTCGCGGGTCCAGGAGTGGAAGGCGATCGCGTCTTCAACCTGGATGTCGCCGGCCATGACCTCTTCGGCATTCGGCACGCCTGCGAGGTTAAGGACGTTCACCAGATAGTTCTTGTAGCCTTCCTTGAGAGCGGCGTTGGAGGCTTCGAGATAGTAGTCCCTGTCGCCCATTCCGAGGCCACCCTGGCCGAGATAGAAAATCTGCATGTCGCTGTCCTCAATGTCGGAGGAGACTCCGCCGCCGAAGAAACCGCCTTCACCGTAGAGGTTCATGCGGCCGAGCAGGGAGAACAACTCCTCCTTGCTTTCAACGGCCTGAATCTCGGCGATATAAGGCTGGATGGGCTGTGCGCCGAGGCGGTTGCGCTCGGTGGAATCCAGGGCCATGCGGTAGAGGTCGGATATTTTCTGCTCCACGGAGCCGCGGCGGGCATCCATGGTGAGCATGCTCTCGAAGAGGGCGTTCAGGTTCTCCTGAGTGCGCTCTGCAATTGCGTCGAAGCTGCCGTAACGGGAGAATTCGGGACGCAGGGGGTTGGCCGCCTGCCAGCCGCCGGTAGAATACTGGTAGAAGTCCACCTTCGGACTGGTGAGAGTGTCCAGGCTGTTCATGTCCAGGGCCGGGGCCTTGGGGCCTCTGTTGTTACAGGCCGCAAAAGCCAGTAAGGATAACATAATCGCTAATGTCTTTTTCATGATATGTGGTTAAATAATTAATTGCATAGTTTGCAAATTTACGCATATTTGTGCATCTTTGTAAGTGATTGAACAAAAAAAATGATATGCTTGGGGAACAAGACAATATTTTCATGAGGGAAGCCATCCGCCTTTCACGGGAAAGCGTTGAAAACGGCGGCGGTCCCTTCGGCGCCGTCATAGTAAAGGACGGGAAGATAGTGGCCGGCTCATCCAACTCGGTAACCCTCGAAAACGATCCCACCGCACATGCGGAAGTGAGCTGCATCCGGAAAGCCTGCAAGGCCCTCGATACCTTCGACCTCTCCGGCTGCGACATATATACTTCGTGCGAACCCTGTCCCATGTGCCTCGGAGCCATTTACTGGGCCCACCTGGACAGAATTTTCTACGCCAACGACCGCAAGGACGCGGGTGCCATCGGCTTTGACGACGACTTCATTTACGAAGAAATGGAAAAGCCCTTCGACCAGCGCCGCACACGTCTGATTCAGCTGCTCCGCAGCGAAGGCCTCGAGGTGTTCCGCATGTGGGACCAGAAGGCCGATAAAACCGAGTATTAGCCGTGATACTGCTCCTGCTGCTGGTCTTTCTGGTGGGCGTGTCAATGCCGGTGCAGACGGCCGTGAATTCCCGCCTGCAGAATTACCTTGGCACCCCGCTTTCAGCCTCGTTCGTATCCTTCTGCGTGGGCACGCTGCTGGTGTGGCTGGTAACCCTGCTGTGGCTTCCGCCCACGCCCCCCGACTACGGCGCAGTCCCCCTGTTCGCATGGACGGGAGGCATCACGGGAATGGTATGCGTCACCCTGTTCATCCTCCTCTTCCCCCGCCTCGGCGGCGTTCAGACCGTGCTGCTGCCCATACTGGGCCAGATTATGACGAGCATGCTCATCGACACCTTCGGCTGGATGGGAATGGAAGCGAAGCCCCTCAGTACGGGACGCATAATCGGCTGTCTGATTGCCATTGCAGGCGTGTCTCTGGCCGTTATAAGAAAAGACACGGAGAAGAAAAGCGGCGGAGGTTCTCTCCTTCTATGGCAGATAATCGGCATACTTAACGGAGCCCTGATTTCCATCCAGTCGGCGGCGAACGGCACCCTCGGCGCCTTGATACAGTCGCCGGCTCTGGCATCGGCCTTTTCCTTTACCGTCTCCACAATTCTGCTGTGTTTCCTGGTGTTGCCAAGCAGTAAGGAACGCGCCGCCCTCAAGAGGATATTCACGGTGAAACGCCCCTGGTGGACCTGGACGGGCGGTGCCATAGGAGTGCTAATCGTTGTGGGCTTCGCCGTTTCCGCTCCAATCCTGGGGGTGGGCCTTATGACAGTGGTGAGCATCCTTGGGCAGCTGGTTTTCAGCGCGGCAATCGACCAGGCCGGGCTCTTCGGCGCGGCAAAAAGGCCCCTTACTTTCCAGAAAGTCTCCGGAATCCTGCTGGTTCTTGCGGGCTCTCTCCTTATTTATTTATGATAGGAAGGTTCATCAGAGAGTGGGTGCTTCCCCTTGCCATAGTGCTGGGAATAAGCTCGTATCTCATTTACCATTTCACCCCTGCCCTAAGCCCGATAGGGCCTGTATGCCATGTGATCGCGTCCGAGGGGCAGCGCTGGGTTATAGCCCTGCTGCTATTCTTCCAGTTCGTGAAGGTCTCGCCCCACGACCTGCGCCCGTGCCGCTGGCATCTCGGGGCGATGCTGTTCCAGGTGGGGCTTTTCCTCGCCCTCGCGGCGCTCACCTTCGTGGTTCGCAGTGAAAACGGGAAAATCATTCTGGAGTGCGCCCTGCTGTGCTTTATCTGCCCCACGGCATCGGCGGCCGGAGTCATAACGGAACGGCTCGGAGGTAAGATTTCCCAGACCGTGAGCTACCTCGTTATGATAAACGTGGTGTCTACCCTTCTCATTCCCATGGTGATTCCGGCAATCAAGCCTTCCGAGAGCATGGGCTTCTGGACCTATGTGGGGCACATCGCCCTCCGGGTATTTCCGCTTCTGATTCTGCCCTGCCTGTTTGCCTGGCTCATACGCTACACCACCCACAACCTGCAGCGGTGGCTGATGCGCTGGAGCCACAATTCCTTCTATATATGGGGAGTGGGACTCACCCTCGCGATGGTGCTATCCACAAGGGCGCTGGTGCTGAGCCGGCTCGGCGCCGGCACGATAGCCTGCATAGTTGCCGTATCCCTGCTGTGCTGCCTGGTGCAGTTTCTAGTAGGCCGCAGGCTCGGCGCTTCCGACACCATGACATCGCGCCAGGCCCTCGGGCAGAAAAACACCGGCTTCCTAATCTGGCTGGGATACACCTACCTCACCCCTGTGACTTCGGTGGCAGGCGGGCTGTATGCCATCTGGCAGAATCTTTTCAACAGCTACGAACTGTACAAAAAAGAACGCGGGGCCTAGATTCTGGCCTCGCGGAAAACCTCCACAATCGAAGGGAAAGTATTTTTCAGGAAAGGCGGGAGCGAGGATTTCGCCACCCAGGCCGCCTTGGTTATATCCTCTTCGCGCTGTGGCGTAAGGTTGGTGGGGTCTGTATAGAGCATGTCATACCACCAGGTGTGCTTCAGATGCCAGGTGTCGTTCCTGAGATACACGTGGTCCGTTATGCAGATGAGGCGGCGGAGCTCCAGCTGGTCCACCCCGGTTTCTTCCTGCACCTCACGCAGGGCGCACACCTCGATGTCCTCCCCCTCCTCCTGATGGCCCTTCGGAAGGTCCCAAAGGCCGTAACGGGAAATCAGGAGATAGTCTCCCCTGCGGTTGGAAACCAGGCCTCCGGCGGCGTTCACTTCCCTGAATTCGGAACAGATGCGGCGGTAGCTGCGCTCGATGTCGTCGGTGGGAATGTAAATGCGCTGCAGGGTGTCCTGAACCTCGAACATACGCACCAGCGCATGGATGTCCAGCTTGTCCCCGAGGTGGAATTCCACGGAGTTCGGATCGGCCAGGGCTTCTTCGTCGGGGGAGCATATTATGATGCACCTTTTCTCGAAGTATATTTTGTGCATAGTTTTTGCTATCTTTGTGCAGACGCAAATATAAGCAATTATGACCGAAATCGAAAGCAAACACGGCATTGTTTCCCGTCCGAGCTACGAACTATACATGTCATTCACAGACCTGCAGAACTTCCAGAAAATGCTTCCGGAAGACAAGCGGGATATGGTCAAGGCCGACTTCGACACCCTCACGGCCACCATCCAGGGCTTTAACATAGGAGTGAAAGTGCACCAGAGAGTGCCCTATTCCCGCATCGAGCTGGTGGATTACGGCGCCCCTCTGGCCTTCCACATCGAGCTCCACTTCGAACCCACGGTGGAGGATCCTTCCAAGACCGAATTCTGGATCAAGTCCGAGGCCGACCTCAACATAATGATGAAAATGATGCTCTCCGGCAGAATCAAAGAGGCCATGGACAAGATAGTTGACGGCCTTGTGGATGCTTCCGAAGGGCGTATGCCCGAAGGTTTCGACCCCGGGAAATGGGGTATGAATGTTTAGCGGGGAATTCATATCGCTCCTTAAAGAATCCGTAGGGGAAAAACGCGCCGCAGCGGTGCTGGAAGCCCTTGGCGGAGATGCCTCCGTGAGCATTCGCCTCAACCCTTCGAAACTCCGCGAATGCCCTTTCGAAGGCGCGGAAGAAGTTCCCTGGAGCCCCTGGGGATACATTCTCGGCGAGCGGCCGAATTTCACCCTCGACCCCCTGTTTCACGCCGGAGCCTACTATGTGCAGGATTCGTCGGCAATGATGGTGGGAGAGCTTTTCCGCCGCGTCCTTGACGGGGTGGAGCCTGGGGTGAACGTGCTGGACCTCTGTGCCGCTCCCGGCGGCAAATCCACCGACCTCGCCGCCAGCGCCAGGGAAAGGTTCGGAGACGCCTTTTCGCTTCTTTCCAACGAAGTGATGCAGAAGCGTTTCTGCATTCTCCGCGACAATCTTGACAGCTGGGGAGATCCGCGCACCGCCGTCATTTCCCGCGACCCTTCCGCCTTTGGCAGTCATCCCCTTTTCGACATTGTGCTTGCCGACGTCCCCTGCTCCGGCGAAGGCATGTTCCGCAAGGACAGCCGGGCCGTTGAGGAATGGTCGGAAGATACGGTGCGCTTCTGCGCCGCCCGCACGAGGCGCATCCTGTTGCAAAGCTGGGGAGCCCTCCGTGAAGGCGGTTTTCTGATTTACTCCACCTGTACCTTCAACCACTACGAAAACGACGACACCGTGGCCTGGATAGCTTCCGAGCTCGGGGCCTCCGTCTTTGATGCGGGGGACATCCCGGGGGTGGAACGCACCCTGCACGGCCACATCATGCTTCCCGGACTGGTTCCAGGGGAAGGGCAGTATGCCGCAGTTCTTCGCAAAAACGGAGAGAGGGACTCTTCCCGAAGGGGCGACGCCCTTGCCTTCCCCGGAGCCCGGTGCACTGAGCCGCTTTCCCCCGACGCTCCCCGCGTGGAACTCTCCCGCGAGGATGCTCTCCGCTACCTTCACGGAGACGTGCTCAGGCTCGGAGCGGACGCTCCCATCGGCCCGGTAACCCTGTGCTTCAAGGGGCTTGCGCTGGGGCCTGGAAAGAACCTTGGCACCCGCTGCAACAACCTCTACCCCAAGGCAAAACGAATAAGAATGGATATAAGATGAAACGTTCCCTCATTATACTGGCCCTTCTTCTTTGCTCCGCCCTTTCGTGGGCTCAGACAAGCCAGGAAGACTTCCTCAGGCGCTATAACAACCTCATCCAGCACGTGGGTCCCGCGGGCGTAGGCGTGGAGACACTCATCAACCACTGGGCCGAAGCCTGGCCCGACGACCCGCAGCAGCTCCTGGCCCGTTTCTCCTTCTGCTTCACGAAGAGCCGCAGCTCCAGGGTGATAATTCTGGACCAGGACCGTTACCTCGGGAACCAGCCCCTTCTCGCCGGCACCGACTCCACCGGACGGAAGACCAATTTCTTCGAAGACTACGAGTATGACGACGACCTCTATGCCGAAGCCAATCTCGCGATAGACCGCGCGATAGCCCTCTGTCCCCTTCGTCTGGACTATCTCTTCATCAAGACCGCCGCCTCGCTCTCATACGAGAAGGAGAGCCCGGACATTACGCTCCAGAGCCTGCTTGGCATAATCCAGAGGCACTATACCGAGCATCCGCAATGGGTCTACGAGGGGCTCGACTCCGTTACCGACGAGGTGTTCGAAGCTTTCATCCAGCAATACTGCCATTCTTTCTACAGTATCGGCACCCCCTCTGCGGCCGAAGGCTTCCGCACCCTGTCCGAGACCATGCTTCGCTACAGCCGCGACAACGCCCTGTTCATGAACAACCTCGGCTCCTACCAGCTGGTCTTCAAGCACGACCACCGAAAGGCCCTGAAAATCTATAACCAGGTGCTCCGGAAGCATCCCGGCGACCTCACCGCCATCCGCAACTGCATAATCCTCGCCCGCACCGACAAGGATGTGCGCCTGGAGAAAAAATACCTTGAGATGATGGTCCGCTATGCCGACTCGCCCACCGACAGGGCCTCGGCGGAAGCCCGTCTGAACGCTCTCAATAGCGCCCGCTGACGCTTTGTGAAACTTTTTCCGTGTGGCTACCGTATTATAAAAGTATCCAATAACGGAAGCAATGAAACTTTCACAATTCAATTTCGATCTTCCCGCGGACCGAATCGCCCGGGAACCCTCTTACTGGCGTGATGAGGCACGCCTCATGGTTTTGCATAAGGACAGCGGTGAAATCGAGCACCGCATCTTCAAAGATATCATAGACTACTTCGGCAAGGGAGACGTGTTCGTGCTCAACGACACCAAGGTCTTCCCCGCACGCCTCTACGGCAAGAAGGAAAAGACCGGGGCCGACATCATGGTCCTCCTGCTCCGCGAACTCAACCGCGAGCAGAGGCTCTGGGACGTGATTGTGGACCCTGCCAGAAAGATCCGTATCGGCAACAAACTCTATTTCGGCGAGGACGAGAGCATGGTGGCCGAGGTCATAGACAACACCACTTCCCGCGGCCGCACCCTGCGTTTCCTCTTCGACGGCCCGTACGAGGACTTCAAGGAGGCCCTTTTCGCCCTTGGAGAGCCCTACGTGCCCGAATGGGTGAAAGACAAGGTGACTCCTGAAGACAGGGAAAACTACCAGACCATCTTCGCCGCCCACGAGGGTGCGGTGAGCGCTCCCGCAGCCAGCCTGCATTTCAGCCGCGAGCTCTTCAACCGTATGATCCTGAAGGATATCGACAAGACCTTCATTACGGTTCACATGGGAATCGGCCACTTCCGCAGCGTGGATGTGGAAGACCTCTCCAAGCACAGGATGGATTCCGAACGCCTGATTATCAGCGAGGAGGCCGCCGAGAAAATCAACAGGGCCAAGAGGGGCGCCGGCAAGGTGCTCGCAGTGGGCGCAACCGTCATGAGGGGCCTGGAGACCTACGTCACCACCACCCACGAGGTGAACGCCTTCGACGGATGGACCAACAAGTTCATCTTCCCTCCCTACCAGTATTCCGTTCCGGACGCAATCGTGTCCAATTTCCATCTCCCGCAGAGCACAATGCTCATGAGCGTGGCCGCTTTCGGCGGCTATCAGAAAGTGATGGCGGCCTACGAAGAGGCCCTCAAGGAAGGCTATCGTTTCGGCCCGTACGGCGACGCTCTGCTGATAGTGTAAAAATACATTACAATTTTAGTCAGGAAACAGCACATGTTGCATTGCAGCGTGTGTTGTTTTTCTTTTCCATGCTTATATTCGCCGCAAAAAAAGATATGGAAAAGAACACCGTGCCGCACGACGAACTCGCAGCCTTCTGCGCCCTCAACAAAGTTTTCGGATATGTCCCCTCCCTTGCGCTCCGCCTTATTGAAGAAAGGGGCTCCGCCATGGCGGTTTTCCACCCTCCCCTTCCCGAGCTGCCGTCCATTCCTTCAAGAGCAGAACTCTCCGCCCAGCTTAGTGGCGGCACGCTGGAGTGGGCCGCCCGGGAGCTTAAACTCGTCAGGGAAAGCGGTGGCCGTTTCATCTGCGTTGCCGACGACGACTATCCCCAGCCGCTCCTCGAGTGCGAAGACCGCCCGCTCGGCATTTACCTCCGCGGCAGCTCCTCCCCGGCCGAAATCTTCCAGCTGAGGCCGATGATAGGCTTTGTGGGCACCCGGGACCTCAGTCCCTACGGCCGGGAATGGTGCAGGAAGCTGGTTTCGGCCATCGCCGAAGCCCCTGTCCGGCCGTGCATCGTAAGCGGCCTTGCTTACGGGGCCGACGCCGTGGCCCATCAGTGCGCCCTGGAGTTTGGGCTGCCCACCGTGGGCGTACTTCCGACCGGGATTGACAACGTGTATCCCTACCGTCACCAGGCGCTTGCCGACAGCATCGTGAGCTCCCCCGGCTCGGCCCTTGTCACCGATTACCCTACAGGCACGGCGCCCATCCCTATGACCTTTCTCAGACGGAACCGCATCATAGCCGGCCTGGTTTCGGCCGTGGTGGTGGTGGAATCCAAGTCGAAGGGAGGCTCTCTTATGACTGCAAAATATGCCTGCGGCTACTCCAGGGACGTGTTTGCCGTTCCCGGCCGGCTTGATGACGAGCGCTCCGCCGGCTGCAATTCCCTAATCGCAAACAACATGGCTCAGATTGTGAGCTCCCCCGAAGAGCTGGTTTCCAGGCTCGGTCTCGGCTCCGGTCCTCGCTACCGTTCCCCCGGCGGCTCCTGGGCCGTCTCACCCCATCCCCGCCCGAGAACTCTGGACGAGAGGCTGACAGACAAATATGGAGAAGGGTCTGTGATGAGGCGGATAGGATTGGCCGTTAAGGAACACCGAGGGATAACCCTGGACGAACTCTGCGGCCAGCTCGGCCTCCCCTACTCCGAGCTGGTTTCGGCCGTGATAACCATGGAAATGGACGGCGTGCTCCGTACCGACATCCTCCGCCGCTGCGCCCTCACCCCCGCCTATGCCTAAACCATCCCGGGGAAGGTCTCATTTTAGCCCCGGGACCTGGTCCAGAGAAGGAACTTGGGTAAAGGGAGATAAAGTGAAAAAGGAATAAATGTTCGGAAAGGTGGGGAAAATTTGTTACATTTGTCTTATGTTTGTGGACACTCATACTCACCTGTATGACCAGTGGCTCCGTCCGGAAGAGGAGGGGGACGCACAGGGCGGGCAGGCTGCCGCTAAGGAAGAGACGAGACGGAGGGCGGACGAGGCCGTGCAGAGGGCCCTGGAGGCCGGTGTGGGAAAGATGATACAGGCCGATGTGGACTCCCGCGAAAGGCCGCTGATGTGGGAAATCGGGAACCGTTATCCCGGAGTGGTCTGGGAAATGCTGGGGCTCTATCCCGGCTCGGTGGACGAAAACTGGCGGGACGGGCTGGACCTGGTCCACAGCCTTGCCGAAGGAACCTCCCGGCCGGGCTGGTTTGACCGGAACAGGGTGGTAGCCATCGGAGAAATAGGGCTTGACTACCACGAGGGGACGGAGTTCGCCCTGGAGCAGAAAGAGGCGCTGAGGCTTCAGCTGGAGCTGGCCGCAAAGATGAACCTTCCGGTCAACATCCACCTCAGGGATGCCTGGGAGGACTTTTTCGCAATGCTGAAAGACTGCTCGCATCTGAACCTAAGGGGAAACCTGCACTGCTTCACGGCGAGTTATGAAATCTATGAAAGGGCCAACCGATACGGGGATTTTTCGCTGGGAATCGGCGGCGTGGTGACTTTCAAAAACGCCTCGCTGGCAAAAACCCTGGAGCGAATTCCCATCGGGAAAATCCTGCTCGAGACCGACGCACCCTATCTCGCTCCGGTTCCGTTCAGGGGCCGTCAGAACGAAAGTTCATATCTGCCCCTGATTGCCGCAAAAGTGGCGGAAATCAAGGGTTTGAGTCTCGCCCAGACAGAGCAGGCTACCACAGAAAACGCATTGAAACTATTCTCAATAGAATGAAAGCATCCATACTCATCATCTACACCGGAGGCACCATCGGCATGAAACAGGACCCGGTGGACGGAGCCCTGAGACCGTTCGACTTCAGTCAGATTCTGGAGGAAGTGCCCGAGCTGGCGAAGTTCGCGGTAAAGATTGACTCATACACCTTCGACCCCCTGATCGACTCCTCCGACGTGGAGCCGTCGCTGTGGGTGTCGCTGGCCGAACTCATAAAAGAACGCTATGAGCAGTACGACGGCTTCGTCATCCTGCACGGGACCGACACCATGGCATACAGCGCATCGGCCCTGAGCTTCATGCTGAAGAACCTCACCAAACCGGTGGTGTTCACCGGGAGCCAGCTGCCAATCGGCGTACCGCGCACCGACGGTAAGGAAAACCTCATAGGTGCGGTGGAGATTGCATCGGCAATGGATGCATCCTCCCATGCGATGGTTCCGGAAGTGACCATCTTCTTCGATTCGCTGCTGCTTCGGGGAAACCGGGCCACGAAATACAGCGCCGAGGCTTTCGACGCCTTCACTTCGCCCGACTGCCCGCCTCTGGCAAAGGCCGGAATACGCATCCGTTACGACCGCTCCGTCATCCACTACCCGGAAGACTGGGACGCCCCGCTCCAGGTGCAGACCCATCTCGATACCCGAGTGGGAATCCTCAAGATTCATCCCGGAATAACGCCCGCCGTAGCACGATACTTCCTCTGCGCACCGGAGATAAGGGCCGTTATTCTGGAAACCTACGGTTCGGGCAATGCGCTTTCCAGGGAATGGTTCCTGGAGATTGTGCGGGAAGCGGACCATATGGGAAAGATTCTGCTGAACGTAACGCAGTGTAAATCAGGTACTGTGAACATGGATTTATATGCCACGGGGAAATCCCTCAAGAAACAGGGCGTGGTGTCCGGTTACGATTCCACCACCGAAGCCGCCCTTGGAAAGCTCTTCTCGCTGATGGGCCTCAGCGACAACAACCAGTGGGTAAAAGAGATGCTTGACAGGGACCTGCGGGGCGAAATCAGCAAATAAATTGTTGTGTTTTGAAAATTTATTGCTAAATTGCACGACCAAAGGGAAAAATTATTAACAACTAATTCAATTTATAACTAACTCACAAAAACTACTATGAAAAAGTTTTTCATGTTTTTGGCAGTTGCCGGTCTCATGACCTTCACTGCAAACATCGCTTCCGCTCAGGACGATGACGCCGCTCCCGCAGCAGCACAGCAGCAGGACGTCGTCGCCGACGATGACGCCGACCAGCCCATCGATCTGTTCGCCGGCACCGGTGAGGAAATTCCTCTTCACCAGGCCCTCAAGACCAAGTTCATCGAAGGTGGTGCAGGCTTCATGTCCCTGATTATCATCTGCCTCATCCTCGGTATGGCTCTGGCAATCGAGCGCATCCTCTATCTTGCGTTCTCCAAGACCAACACCACCAAGCTCCTTGACGCTGTGGAGAAAGCCCTCAGCGAAGGCGGTATCGAGGCTGCGAAGGATGTTTGCCGCAATACCCGCGGTCCCGTCGCCAGCATCTTCTACCAGGGCCTGCTCCGCGCAGACCAGGGCGTTGACGTAGTTGAAAAGACCATCGTCTCCTACGGCGGCGTTCAGATGAGCCTCATGGAGAACGGCCTCAGCTGGATTGGCCTCTTCATCTCCATCGCTCCTTCACTCGGATTCCTTGGTACCGTTATCGGTATGATCCAGGCATTCGACGCTATCCAGGCAGCGGGTGACATCTCCCCGAACGTTGTGGCCGGCGGTATGAAGGTGGCCCTCATCACCACCGTGGGCGGTCTCATCGTCGCTATGATTCTCCAGATTTTCTACAACTACATCATCGCAAAGATCGACGCCCTCTCCATCGACATGGAAGACTCTTCCATCCGTTTCGTGGACACCATGGTGAAATTCAACAACAAGTAGTAAGTCCCATAACCCTTTAATTCCAGACAAAATGGATAAACAGAAATACGCACTGATCTTCAAGATCCTGCTTTGGGTGCTGATTGTTCTCAGCGCCGGAGTCCTGATCTGGGGATGGGTCAAGGGTTATCCGGACACCGTAGCCGCAGACAACGGCACTGTGGACCCGCTCCTTTACTGGGCTTACATCATCATCGGGATTGCACTGTGCGCAGTCATCGTGGTAGGTCTTATCATCAGCGCCGTCACCAACCCCAAGAGCCTCATCAAGACAGGCCTTATCGTGGTGGGTGCAGCCGTGCTGGCTCTTATCGCCTACCTCCTGGCTTCAGGCGCACCCGCAATGGGCCTGAACATTGCAACCCCTCCCACTGACACTGAACTCAAGATGACGGATACCATCCTGAATCTCGCCTACATCGTGGGTGGAGCGGCCATCGTCTCCATCATCTTCGGCGAAGTTCTGATGCTCTTCCGTAAAAAGTAAGTGACGCCATGGCAAGAAGAAAATTTGAAGCAATCGGTTCCACGGCAGACATTGCATTCCTCCTGCTCTGCTACTTCCTCATGACCACAACCATGGGTGAGCAGTCTGGTCTGCAGCGTCGCCTTCCGCCAATCCCGGATGCCCAGCAGGCCCAGGATCAGAAGGTCAACCGTCGTAACATCATCATCGTCAGAATCAACTCTGCCGATAAGCTGTTTGCCGGTAGCGAGGCCATGGACATCTCATTCTTGAAAGACAAAATCAAAGAGTTCCTCACCAACCCCAACAACGACCCGAATCTCCCCGAAAAGGAGCCCAAGGACATTGAAGGCACGACTTACATGGTCTCCAAGGGCGTTATCTCCCTGCAGAACGACCGTGGTACAAGTTATCAGGCCTACATCGCCGTCCAGAACGAGCTGGTGAAAGCCGTGAACGAACTCCGAGACGAATTCGCAATTGCCAACTTCGGCAGGCGTTTCTCACGCCTCTCCGAGGAAGAGCAGGATATAGTTAAGAAGGCTGTGCCCCAGAACATTTCCGAGGCCGAGCCTAAGGACACCGGTAGAAGATAAGGAGGAAAGATTATGTCAAAATTTGGAAGTTCCAGCAATAAGAAGGAAGTCCCGCAGGCCTCGTCCAACTCCCTTTCCGATATCGTGTTCATGCTCCTCTTCTTCTTCATGGTTACCACCCAGATGAGGGAAACAGAGAACAAGGTTCTCGTGAAGCTTCCCGAAGCATCCGAGGTAGCCAAGCTTGAAAGGAAGGACCTGTCCGCAAATATCAATATCGGCATGCCCGTGAGGCATCTCCAGGCCATGTACGGTACCGATGCACGTATCCAGCTTAACGACTCTTTCAAGACAACTGCAGACATCCGCGACTTCATCGCCGCCGAGCGCGACGCCATGAGTGAGGCCGACCGTTCTTTCATGACGGTGAACCTCCGCGTGGATGAAGATGTCCGAATGGGTATCGTCTCCGATGTGAAACAGGAGCTGCGCCGCTGCTCAGCCCTGAAGATTATGTATGCCGCGAGAAAACCCGGCGGCAGCAACTGATCTGTCACATTGAATTGATTTGAAAGGGGCCGTGGCGCTGTGCCACTACGCCCCTTTCTTTTTACCTTCAACCCCGAAATGGAAAAGAACAATTCTGTAAAAGACCCGCTGAGGATAGCGGCCGTGACGTTTCTGGTGCTTGTGGCGCTCCTGATATGCTATGGCGCCGTCCGAAAAAACCTCTCGCGTAAAGCCGAAGCCAACTCGGCCCCCCGTTACATTTTCCTGTTCATCGGCGACGGAATGGGCAATTCGCACGTCGCCGCTGCAGAGTCATGGCTGTCCTGGAAGAAGGGGCAGAACGGCGGGGAGCAGCTGCTTTTCACCACCTTCCCCGAGCTCGCGATGATGAGCACCTACAGTGCCGACCACCAGGTCACCTGCTCCAGTGCAAGCGCCACCGCCTTTTCCTGCGGCATCAAAACCAATAACGGCTTCATCGGCGCAGCGCCGGACAGCCTGCCGGCGGAGTCTTTCGCCAAAGGGCTCCACGAGAAGGGTTACCGGGTGGGCATAATGTCCAGCGTTCCCATAAACCACGCCACTCCAGCCGCATTCTACGCCCATCAGACCGACCGCTACGGCTACTATCCCATAACCCTGCAGCTGCCCGCCTCCGGCTACGAATTCTTCGGAGGGCCGGGATTCGCCGAGTTTGCTGGCCGTAACGGCGACGAGGAACCTTCTGATGTGTTCCTGGAGCGTAACGGCTACACCGTCTGCCATGGTCCAGACGAACTGCGCTCCAATATGGACAAGCCCAATCTTGTGTTCTGCGACGCAAGCAACCGCGGGCGCAGCGCCGACGAGTATTCTCTCGACTACGACAGCACCAGAACACCTATTGCCGACATCCTTCGCCTCAATCTCGAGTATTTCGGCACGGAAGAGCCGTTCTTCATAATGTGCGAAGGCGGTGAAATCGACTGGGCGGCGCATGAAAACAGCGTGTATCCTATGGTCCAGGCCATACTGCGCTTCAACGACGCCGTTGCCGTGGCCTACGAATTCTATCTCAGCCATCCGGACGAGACGCTGATAGTAGTAACGGCCGACCATGAGACCGGCGGCCTCGCCATAGGCTACGATTACTCCTGGCATCAGTCCGTTCAGGACTGGGCAGCCGTGGAGGCCGACTGGGCCGAGCAGGGCCACAGGGACACCTTCGGCATTGAGGAGCGTCTGCGGAGGCAGAACAGCTGGGGCTTCGGATGGAGCACCAACGAACACACCGGAGCACCGGTACCGGTCTACGCCATTGGAAAACATGCCGAAAGGTTCAATGGCAGGATTGACAACACCGACATTCCCAGGCTGATTACGGGATAATTCTTTCTATAAAAATACGGCTTGAAGCGCCTCCGGGACCAAAAACCCGGGGACGCTTTTCCGCAATTCGTCTAATATGTTAAAAGATAATCTATTACGGTACAAGAAAATGCTTCCGCACATATTATTATAATAGCTTGTTTTGTTTTATATTTGTAATAATCATGATTAATAGCGGACATACCAAGACCCACTGCGGCAAAGCATCTGCTTGTCAAAAAGGCAAAGTTTTGATATCTTTGCAGGCAAGCAGCAGTATTTAGCTGCACAATAAGCCGGCTGCCACTCATCAGGAAAAAACGGAAATATTTCTCTTAAGGGCAGCGCGCAGGCGGCCATCTGAGCTTAGGCACAGACGGCCATTTGCCCTGTGGGTCTTTTCCGTACCCTCCTGATGAATGTTCGCCTGTGCCTTTTTTGCGCAGACGAACTTGAAAGAATCCTGTTCCGAGGAGGTTCTGCTGCGGCAGATCAAACTCCTCAAAGACCAGCTCCGCTATTACAAAAGACAAGCCCGTAACGCCGAGAAAAAAGACCGGCGCATGGAAATCATACGCTTCCGGAGGGAGGCCGAACCCCTGGTCCGGCTCCTGGAAATCTGGCTGGACTCGGACGCCCAGGGAGTAACGGATTCGGTGCGCCTTGCCCGTATCAATCGGCTTCTGCCACGGATAGAAGGCGGAAAAGACAATACCGGAGACCTTTCCAGAAGCATAAACAAGCGCCTCGGCAAGGCCGTGCTAAGGCTGAAAAGCGACCTTCCCGCCCTGAATAAGGACGAGCTCCGTCTCTTCTGCTTCTGCTGTGCCGGATTCCCTGCCAGCCTTATCGTAGAGATTACCGGTGCGGGGAACTGCGGAACGGTATACTCCAGAAAAAACCGCCTGAAAAGAAAAATCTGCCGTCTGCCGCCCCAGAAAAGGGACGAATACCTCGATTATCTGAGTTAAAACCCTTCTGAAATTGCGAATAATGTGTTATATTTGCATGATTTGACGCAATAAAGCAGATATGGAAACACTCAAAAGAACCAAAATCAAGGACCTCCTCCTTGCGGCTCCGGGAACTGAAGTGCTGGCGAAGGGATGGGTCCGTACCAAACGAGGCAACAAGCAGGTAAAATTCATTGCTCTCAACGACGGTTCCACAATCAATAACATTCAGGTAGTAGCATCGGCAGAGAATTTCGACGAGGAACTCTTCAAGAGAATCACCACCGGCGCATCGCTTGCGGTCCGGGGCGAACTCGTCGCCTCCGTGGGCAGCGGCCAGGCGGTCGAAATCCAGGCTTCCGAAATAGAGGTGCTGGGTGAATGCGACCCCATGCGCTTCCCCCTGCAGAAGAAAGACACCACCCTCGAGTACCTCCGCAGCGTTGCACACATGAGGCTCCGCACCAACACTTTCGGTGCAGTGCTCCGCATCCGCAACGCCATGGCTTTCGCAATTCACAAGTTCTTCAACGAGAAGGGCTTCGTCTACCTCCACACCCCGCTCATCACCGAGAGCGACGCCGAGGGCGCAGGAGACATGTTCCAGGTGACCACCATGAACCTGAAGCAGGTTCCCCTCGACAAAAAGGGCAACGTAGACTTCTCCAAAGACTTTTTCGGCAAGAAGACCTCCCTCACGGTGAGCGGCCAGCTCGAAGGAGAGCTCGGCGCCACGGCGCTTGGCGAAATCTACACCTTCGGCCCCACCTTCAGGGCGGAGAACTCCAACACCCCGCGGCATCTTGCGGAGTTCTGGATGATTGAACCGGAGATGGCCTTCTACGACATCAACGACAACATGGCCCTTGCCGAGGAATTCGTGAAATACCTCGTACAGTATGCCCTGGACAATTGCATGGACGACCTCCGCTTCCTCAACGACAAATACGACGGCGAACTCATCGAAAGGATGCAGAGCGTGCTCGGAATCGCTTTCGAAAAAGTCACTTACACCCGTGCCGTGGAGATTCTGGAGGAAGCAATAGCCAATGGCGTCCAGTTCGAGTATCCGGTTCACTGGGGCACCGACTTCCAGAGCGAGCACGAGCGCTACCTGGTGGAAAAATACTTCCGCAAACCGGTAATCCTCATTGACTTCCCGAAGGACATCAAGGCCTTCTACATGAAGCAGAACGAGGACGGCCGCACAGTCCGCGGAATGGATGTGCTCTTCCCCAAGATTGGCGAAATCATTGGCGGAAGCGAGCGTGAGGCGTCTCTCGAAAAGCTGGAAAAGCGCATCGAAGAGCTTGGCATGTCCAGAAAGAATCTGGAGTGGTACATAGACACCCGCCGTTACGGCACCGTTCCCCACAGCGGTTTCGGCCTTGGCTTCGAGCGCCTTCTGCTCTTTGTTACCGGCATGGCCAACATCCGCGACGTCATCCCCTTCCCCCGCACACCCAAAAACGCAGAATTCTAGAATATGCTAGTCATTGGTATCGCCGGCGGCTCCGGCTCAGGAAAAACGACAGTAGTAAGAGCCATTACCGAACACCTCCTCGGAAAGGTGGTGGTCATTCCTCAGGATTCATACTACAAGGACTCCAGCCACGTTCCTCCGGAGGAGCGCAAGAAAATCAACTTCGACCACCCCGATGCCATTGACTGGAAACTCATGTGCCAGCAGATACGCGAGCTCAAGAGCGGACGCACCATCGAGCAGCCGGTTTATTCATACATTACCTGCTCCCGTTCCACCACGGAAACCGTAACCGTGGAGCCTGCGGAAGTGATTATCGTGGAAGGCATCCTCATTTTCACCTGCAAGGAACTCAGGGACCAGATGAACATCAAGATTTTCGTGGATGCCGACGACGACGACCGCCTCATGCGCATCATCGTCCGCGACATTGCCGAACGCGGCCGCACCATTGAAACCGCCATCGAGCATTACTGCGACACCGTGAAGCCCATGCACCTCCAGTTCATCGAGCCTTCGAAGCGCTATGCCGACGTAATCGTCCCCCAGGGCGGTCATAACAGGGTGGCTATCGACATCCTCACCACCACGGTGGAGAAGGCCCTGTCGAAACGCAAACGTTCCAGCCGCAAACAATGAAACTGAGCCCTGACCAGAAGGCCGGATTGCTAATCACTGCGATTATCCATCTCGCGGTGATAATAATTCTTCTGCTGGTCAGAATCGGCTATGAGGTGGAGCGCGAAAACTCCTTCGTGCTCGATTTCACAAAACAGGAAGAACAGGAAAGGGTGCAGCAGCAGGAAGACCTCCGTCTTGCAGCAGCACGCAGCCTGGACGAACTTCTGGCTGCCACGGCGGGAATTCCCATCCGTAACGTCACAGTGAACCGTTCCCAGCTCAGGGACGACCGCGGCACCAATGCCGAAGAGCTTTACCGCGATGCCGAACGCCTCGCCCGCGACCTTCAGCAGGGCCAGCAGCTGCAAGAGCCCGACGACGGATTCGTAAGTGCAGCCGAGCCCTCACCGGTGGTTACGCCCCAGGCCCAGGACAGAAGCTACAGCGGGCCGTCGGTGCTTTCGTGGAGCCTTGACGGACGCCGGGCATCCCATCTTCCAATACCGGCCTACCGCTGCATGGGCGCAGGCGAAGTAACGGTGATAATTGGCGTGAACAACCAGGGAACGGTTGTTGCGGTAAGGATAGATGACAACAGCTCGTCGCAGGACGAATGCCTCAGGACATATGCGGTGAGGGCAGCCAGGCTGTCGAAATTCTCGGCCTCTCCCACGGCTCCCTCCCGGCAGGCAGGAACAATCACTTATTTATTCATCGCACAATGAAACGGACACTTCTTACAATATGCATGTTACTCCTCGTATGCCAGGGACTTTTCGCCCAGGGGAGGGTAACAACCCGTAAATACCGCTTCTCCGACTTTGGAGACAAAGTCACAAAAATAGTCCTAACGGGCGACCCGGCCCTCGACGCCACCCTTGGCGAAGACATAGTGAGGAGCTGGAATGCCTCGGCCTTCGAGTTCTGTTCGATGGCCGATTTCAACGCCGTAAAGACACAGGAGAACTACTACTGGCTTCTCCGCACCGAGGCCGAAGGCGTGGAATTCCTCACCCTTATGAAGGGCGGTCCCGCCGCAGCGGAGGGCATAGACAAGTCCCTCGAGGTGATTTCCCTCCCGCTCAGGGGCGCCGGTAACGAGGGAGGAAGGGAGCTACTCTATCTCGACGCTCTCATCTGCGGCATCCAGAGCTTTGCCAAAGCCGCCGCACTCTCCGAGAGAACCGCATACAGCCCCAACGACTTCTTCAACGAGAACTTCACCCGCTACGGCAGGATGAAACGCATCTACCTGCTGGAAGAAGACATCGCCCCCCAGGTGAAGCAGGCCGACCGCAGCCGTTATCTCGACGAAGACATAATTGTCTGCGACGAGGACAGGGCCGACACCGCCTTCATGGAGGGAGAATACAACGCCCTTGTGAGTTACGTCGTCTGTCCCGCACAGGCCGGAAACGGCGCATACTGCTACAAGCTCTTCATCGAAGCGGGCACAAACACCATTTACTATATAAGGAGGCACAAGCTCGGCCGCAGGACCGGCCCCGGATTCCTTACCGAAGACTTTAAAAGGATAGCGAGACTGAGATGATAAGCGGCACGGCTCCATGCGGCGTGCGTTATGCCGTACGCCGGGGAGGAAACGCAGTGGCATACTGCGCATTGTCCATCGGCTGCGGCACCAGGGACGAAGAAGGCTTTCCCCAGGGAACCGCACATTTCACCGAACACAACATTTTCAGGGGCACCAGCAGGAAAAGCGCCTCTGTGATTGGTTCATATCTGGACCGTCTTGGAGGCGAGCTGAATGCATACACAACCAAAGAGGAGATAGTCATTCACGCCACCGTTCTCAAGGAAGACCTCGGCAAGGCCGCCAGGCTGCTGTTCGAGCTCGCAACCGATTCCGTTTTCCCCGAAAACGAGATTGAGACCGAAAGGGGCGTGGTCCTGGACGAAATCATCTCCTACAAGGACAATCCGGCCGAGGATGTTTACGACCGTTTCGAGGCCTTGCTCTTCGACGGGCATCCTCTCGGGAAGCCGATTCTGGGGACATCGGCCTCGGTGAAAAAGATTGGAAGGGAGCATCTGCTGCGCTTCGTTTCAGAGCGCTTTACGCCGGAGCGCATGGCTCTTACCATAGTTGCGAACCTTCCCGAAAAGGATATGGAAAAGCGGGTGCTGCGTCTTCTCGCGAAGCAGTTTCCGGGGATTGAAAAGCCCCGGGAAAGCACCCAAAGGCCGCTTTCAAAGCCTTCGGCGCCCCAGTTCAACAAGACAATAGACAAGCATCACCATGAGGCGAACGCTGTAATTGGCTCCTATGCCCCTTCCCTGTATGAGATTCCGGAACGCCTGTGCGCAGCTATGCTTGCGAACATCCTGGGCGGCCCTGCATCGAATTCCCTTTTGAACAGGGAACTCCGCGAGCGCCATGGATGGGTCTACGGAATCGAATGTTCCTACACCCAGTATGCCGACACTGGAATAATGGCCATCACCTTCGGCTGCGACCGTCCGAACCTGAACTCCTGCCTCAAGGCAATAGACAAAATTTTGCGGCAACTCCGGGAAGAGCCGCTTTCGGCGGGCCGTCTCAAGAGTTTCCGCAAACAGTTGCTTGGCCAGCTGGCCATAAGCGCAGAGGCCGGTGAAGCCCAGTGCCTCTCAATGGGAAAGAGCCTGCTTTCCTGGGGACGCATCGCCCCCCGCGAAGAGGTTATCGGAGCCCTGGAAGCCATAACAGCGGAGATGCTCCGCGACATGGCCGTCCGGATTTTCGCCCCGGAAACAGTTTCTACGCTACTCTATCTCTAGAATGGCATATCTTCCTCGAAGGAGGATGCCACGTCGAAGGGCGGCATGTCCTCCACCGTGGGCATGCTCTCCGGAGCCGGCGCCGCTGCGGGTGCCGATGCCTGGGCAGAGAGGGAGATTCTCCAGATCCGAAGGTCGTTGTACCAGCGGCCGTTATACTCGCGGCTGTTGATATTGAAGGAAACCTTCACGCGGTCTCCCACCTGAAATTTGGACAATTCATTCACTTTTTCCTGCCCCCAGGCTATGAAGCATACCTGAGAAGTGAAATTGCCGTCAGGGAACTCCAGAATGAATTCCTGCTTGGCCCAGGGACCACGGGCCGATGTGCCTTGCTGCACGGCCATCTTGGAGCGCAGAGTCCCTTCCAGTTCCAATGCCATATCTTATTCTTCTTCAGGATTTACATAAGGACGCACGTCCACGGTCTCCACGTCAAAGACGAGAGTCGAGTTGGGACCTACCGCACGGGGTCCGCGGTTGCCATATCCCAGTTCGCAGGGAATGACGAGGGTTATCTTGCCACCCTTGCCGATGAGCTTCAGGCCTTCGGACCATCCGGCAATTACCCTGTTGAGGGGGCACACCATTCCTTCCTGCTGGTCGAACACGGTGCCGTCGATGAGGGTGCCACAGTAGTTGACCTCCACGGTGTCGCGGTCGGAAACGGGTTTCAGGCTTTCGTCGCCGTATTCATGAATGAGATAGACAAGGCCGGTGATGGTGGAATCGGCCTGGTTGGCGGTATAGTAGTCCAGACGGAATTTGTCGCCCTTCTCCTTGTTGAGAGCGGCCTCGTAGGCCATCATGGCGGCAAGATACCTGTCTATCGTGATGTTCATGTCCGAGGGGTCGATCTTGAACTGCTTTGCGAACACGGAGTCGATGGGCTTGCCCTCTTTTGCGTTCAGAGCGTCGTTCATGCCCTTGCGGAGCATGCTCATGTCAAGCTCTCCGAAATGCTGGCGGATTACCAGGCCGAAGTTCACACCGAGAAGGTACGATGTGGTGTCCACCATACCCTCCGAGGGAAGGAGTTCAAGAACTGCGGGCGAGCCTTCAGGCTTGCTCCTGCCACATGAGAACAGGGCCAGGGCGGCTATTGCCAGGACTGTGATTTTTGTAAATTTCATGACTATTTCTTGATGTTATCAATCAAATACTTGAGTCGCAAATTTACGAAGATTTTTTGGAATAGTTCTGAAAAAATGTTATATTAGAGGCAACAAAGCGCTATTTTATGTCCACCGGCCAAGACGTTCTCCATTCAAAGCTGAAAACCTTCTTCGGTTACGATGCCTTCAAAGGAGACCAGGAAAACATAATCCGCCACCTAATCGCAGGTGGAGACGCTTTTGTACTGATGCCCACGGGCGGCGGCAAATCGCTTTGCTACCAGCTGCCCGCCCTCGTTATGGAAGGCACCGCCATCGTGATTTCCCCGCTGATTGCCCTAATGAAAAACCAGGTGGACGCCATCCGTGGTTTCGAGGCCGGAGACCAGGGCATCGCCCACTTCCTGAACTCTTCACTCAGCCGAACCCAGATTCAGGAAGTGCAGGAAGACCTTCTGAGCGGAGTCACGAAACTCCTTTATGTGGCCCCGGAATCGCTCACTAAGGAAGAAAACATCGGCCTGCTGAAGAGCATCAGGATTTCCTTCTATGCTGTGGACGAGGCGCACTGCATTTCCGAATGGGGGCACGACTTCCGCCCGGAATACCGCCGCATACGCCCCATCATAGACCGCATACAGAAGGCTCCGGTGATTGCCCTTACGGCGACGGCCACCCCGAAGGTCCAGAGCGACATCCTGAAGAACCTTCGCATCCAGGACGCCACGGTATTCAAGTCGTCGTTCAACCGTCCGAACCTCTATTACGAGGTGCGCGACAAGGTTGAACCGGAGAAGGACATTATCCGCTTCATCCGCGCCAACAGCGGCAAATCCGGCATAGTCTACTGCCTGAGCCGGAAGAAGGTGGAAGAGCTGGCGCAGCTGCTCTCCATAAACGGAATCAAGGCCCTTCCCTACCACGCGGGCCTGGACGCCAAGACGAGGACCGACAACCAGGACATGTTCCTCCGCGAGGAAATCGACGTGATTGTGGCCACCATCGCATTCGGCATGGGAATCGACAAGCCGGACGTGCGATTCGTGATTCATTACGACATTCCAAAGAGCATAGAAGGCTACTATCAGGAGACCGGACGAGCCGGACGCGACGGGAAAGAAGGCCTTTGCATTACCTACTACAGCTACAAGGACATCCAGAAGCTGGAGAAATTCATGCAGGGAAAGCCGGTGGCCGAGCAGGAGATTGGCCGGGCCCTTCTGAACGAGACCGTGGCCTACGCCGAATCCAGCCAGTGCCGCAGGAAGATCCTTCTGAATTACTTCGGAGAAGACTACGATGAGCCGTCCTGCGGCTGCTGCGACAACTGCCTCCACCCGAAGGCCCGCTTCGACGGAAGGGAGGAAATGTGCCTCGTAATAGAGTTGGTGGACACTCTGAAGGAGCATTTCAAGCTCGAGCACCTCGCCAGCATACTGGCCGGAGTTTCCACCGCCATGATAAAGAGCTACAACCACGACTCTCTGGAGCTCTTCGGCGCGGGGAAAGACCACGACGTGCGCTTCTGGTCGGCCGTAATCCATCAGGGCTTCATTCTCCATTTCCTGGAGAAAGACATGGACAATTACGGGCTTGTGTCTGTCACGGACCAGGGTCTGGAATTCTATCTGCACCCCACCGAGCTCATGCTGGTTGAAGACCGCACCTTCTCGGAAGGCACGGACGACGATGACGACGACATCCCCGGCCCTCCCGGCGGAGGTGGCGGAGGCGGAGACCCTGTCCTTCTTGCAATGCTGAAAGACCTTCGCAAGGACGTAGCCAGGAAGATGAACCTCCAGCCCTGGATAGTGTTCTCCGACCAGGCCCTCGAAGACATGTCCATCCTCTACCCCATTACCCTCAAGGAAATGGCCGAGAAATGCCAGGGCGTGGGCGAAGGCAAGGCACGGAAGTTCGGAAAGCCTTTCATCGAACTGATCGAGCGCTATGTGGAGGAGAACGAGATAGACCGCCCGGACGATTTCGTGGTGAAGTCCGTATCCGCGAAATCCGGCAACAAAGTTTATATTATCCAGGCCGTGGACCGCAAAATGGCCCTGGAAGACATCGCAAAGGCAAGGGGGCTGGATATGGACGCACTGCTCAGCGAAATTGAAGCCATTGTGAGCGCCGGCACCAAACTGGACCTCAACTACTACATCAACGAAACCCTCGACGAGGAAGTCGTAGAGGAAATATACGACTGGTTCAAGGACGAGGCCGAGTCGGACTCCCTTCAGGATGCCATGAAGGAACTCAGTTCCGACTATGAAGAAGAGGAAATCCGCCTTGTCCGCATCAAGTTCCTCTGCGAAGTGGCTTCTTAGCACAGAATTTGACCATATTGGCTACTGCGGATTCCAAATGCGGATTATCCGTTAATTCTTTGTATCTTTGTAAACTTTATGACAAAATGGCAGTAATAGATATGTTCGGCATAAACTTCATGGACAGGACGTGGCGCATCGTGAAAGACATCCTCTTTATAGCTCTGGGTGTGGTTCTCATGGTGAAAGGCGGCTTCTTCCCCTTCCTGCTCGGCACTCTCGCCATGATATGGTACGGCAAGAACCTGCTCATGATGGTGGCTGTTGCACGGATTGAAAAACAGGCCCGCAAGGCCGTTGACGCCAACAATAACAAGGCCGATGTGTCCCACCCCAAATCCCCGGAAGGGAAGATTCAGGTGACGGACCTCACCCAGGCCAGGGAAGTTGATTTTGAAAAGGAATGATTCCCAAGGAAACGGTAGACCAGATTCTTGACACCGCCCGAGTAGAAGAGGTGGTGGGAGACTTCGTCACCCTGAAACGCCAGGGCGGAAGTCTCTGGGCCTGCTGTCCTTTCCATAATGAAAAAACCCCTTCCTTCCACGTGGTTCCAGCCCGCGGCATCTACAAATGCTTCGGCTGCGGCAAATCCGGAACTGCAGTGGGCTTCCTGATGGAATACGAAAAGCTCTCCTACACGGAGGCTCTTAAATACCTTGCCCGCAAGTATCACATCGAAGTGCACGAAGAGGAGGAAACTCCCGAGCAGCTCCAGGCGCGCCAGCGCAGCGAAAGCCTGATGGCCGTCTCCGAGTATGCCTTCTCCTTCTATAAAGAGCAGCTCAAGACCGAGGAAGGCCATGCCATAGGCTACCAGTATTTCCGTTCCCGCGGGCTGGAGGACGAGACCATTGAAAAGTACGGCCTCGGCTGGGCCCCGAAATCGAAGGATGCCTTTGTACTGGCCGCCAAAGAAGCCGGCTACAAGGACGAATACCTGCTTGAAACCGGCCTTGCGTCCCAGTGGGAAGACGGTTCGGTGCACGACCGCTTCTACGACCGTGTGATGTTCCCCGTCCACTCGGTGAGCGGGCGCGTGATAGCCTTCGGCGGCAGGACCCTGCTGAAAGAGAAGTCGGACAAGATTGCTAAATACGTAAACTCCAAGGAATCGGAGATTTACGTCAAATCCCGCTCCCTCTACGGCATATACTTCGCAAAGAGCGAAATCGCCCGCCGCGACAAATGTTACCTTCTGGAAGGCTACCTGGACGTACTGTCCATGCATCAGCTCGGAATCACGAACTGTGTTGCCTCCAGCGGCACATCGCTCACCGAAGAACAGATCCGTCTCATCCGAAAGTTCACGGAAAACATCACCATCATCTACGACGGCGACTCGGCCGGGCTGCATGCTGCAATCAGAGCCATCGGCATGATTCTGAAAGAGGGCATGAACCCGCGCGTGGTATTCCTTCCGGACGGCGACGACCCCGACTCCTATTCCAGGAAACACACCCTCGAAGAGGTTCAGCAGTTCATCGACTCCCATGAGCAGGACGGAATCAGTTTCAAGACCGACCTCCTCCTCTCCGAAGCCGGCGACGACCCCCTCAAAAAGGCCGGCCTCATTAACGAGATTGCCGACACCATAGCCGATATTCCGGATGCCATCAAGCGCTCCGTATATGTGGAAACCGTGGCCGAGCGCTTCGGAATAGGCAGCGACATCATTCTCGCGAGGGTTGGCCGCACCAGGGACAAGCTTCGCAGCGGCGAAATCGAAAGCCGCGCAAGGGAGGAAAGGCGCCAGCAGCAGGCGCAGAGGGCTCAGGAGCAGGCTCCGTCGGCCTCAGAGAGGCGTATCCTGGAAGGGAACCGGATTCTGGAGCCGTCGGAAAAGGAACTTCTGGGCTTCATCCTCACCGAGGGCTGCACGCCCATGAACTTCGAGAGCGACTCCGAATTCTTCTCGAGCGAGCCCCAGTGCGTGGCCGATTTCATAGACGCCGCCCTCCGGGCCGACGACATTTCTTTCTCGAACGAGGCATTCCGAAACACCTACGACGCCTACTTCGCCCTCTTCGACGAAGGCAAGACGCAGGACGAGATTGTGCTTGCCCTGCTGAACGGCGAGGACAGGAGCGTTGCGGGCGTTGTGGCAGCCCTGTCGCAGGAGAAATACGAACTCACCGTGAAGAACTTCTCCGACGCCCTCACCACCCGTGAATCCTGGCTGGTGAACTTCGTGCCGCGCGCCATCCTGGCCTATCACGACAAGCGCCTCCAGCTCATGCAGAACGAGCTCATGAAAGAGCTTCGAGACGCCTCCGCAGAGCGCCAGACAGAGATTATGGCGCGTCTCGGAACCATAAACGAAATGAAGAAAACAATCAATATCAAACTAGGTCGACTGAAAAAATGAAGGACTATAAAAGAACTCTTGTGACCTGCGCTCTCCCCTACGCAAACGGTCCCGTACATATAGGTCATCTTGCCGGCGCATACATCCCCGGCGACATCTACGTCCGCTTCCTCCGCCTCCGCGGAGAAGATGTCCTGTTTATCTGCGGCAGCGACGAGCACGGAGTGCCCATCACCATCAAGGCCCGGAAGGAGGGTATCACCCCGCAGGACGTAGTGGACCGTTACCATAAGATAATGAAGGACGCCTTCACCGGCCTGGGAATCAATTTCGACATCTATTCCCGCACCACCTCCAAGGTGCACGACAAGCTGGCTTCGGACTTCTTCCGCAAGCTCTACGACGAAGGCAAGTTCATCACCAAGGAGACCGAGCAGTTCTACGACGACGAGGCCCGCACCTTCCTTGCCGACCGCTATATCGTCGGTACCTGCCCCAAGTGCGGCAATCCCAACGCCTACGGCGACCAGTGCGAGAAATGCGGCTCCACCCTGAGCCCCGAAGAGCTGGTTAATCCCCGTTCGGCCCTGAGCGGCGCAGCTCCTCGCAAAGTGAAGACCAAGCACTGGTACCTTCCCCTGGACCAGTACGAGCCCTGGCTCCGCGACTGGATTCTGGAGCAGCACAAAGAGTGGAAAGCCAATGTCTACGGCCAGTGCAAGAGCTGGCTGGACGGCGGTCTGCAGCCCCGTGCCGTGAGCCGCGACCTCGACTGGGGCGTTCCCGTCCCCGTGGAAGGGGCGGAAGGCAAGGTGCTCTACGTCTGGTTCGACGCCCCCATCGGCTATATCTCCAATACCAAAGAACTCCTTCCCGAAAGCTGGGAGAAGTGGTGGAAGAGCGAGGACACCCGCCTGGTGCATTTCATAGGCAAGGACAACATTGTGTTCCACTGCATAGTGTTCCCTTCCATGCTGAAGGCTCACGGCGGATATGTGCTCCCGGACAATGTTCCCTCAAACGAATTCCTGAACCTCGAGGGCGACAAGATTTCCACCTCAAGGGGCTGGGCCGTATGGGTGGACGAGTACGAACGCGACTTCCCCGGCCAGGAGGACGTCCTTCGCTACATGCTCACCGCAAACGCCCCTGAAACCAAGGACAACGACTTCACCTGGAAGGACTTCCAGAGCCGTAACAACAGCGAACTCGTGGCCGTGTTCGGCAACTTCGTAAACCGTGCGGTGGTGCTCACCCACAAGTATTTCAACGGCGTGGTGCCCCGGAATGCCAAGCCGGAAGCAATTGATGCCGAAACCCTTGCACAGATTCTCCCTTGCAAGGAAGCCATGGAGAAATACATCGAGACCTTCCACTTCCGCGAGGCCCTCAAGGAAGCCATGAACATGGCCCGCATCGGCAACAAATACATCTCCGACATGGAGCCCTGGAAGGTGGCGAAGACCGACATGGACCGCACTGCCTCCATCCTCTACACCTGCCTGCAGATATGCGCCTGCCTTGCCGTCGCTTTCGAGCCGTTCACGCCCTTCAGCGCCGGAAAGCTACGCGACATGCTGCACGTGAGCCTCAACGCCGGCTCCGACCACAGGAAAGGCGAAGGCACCCCCACTGAAAACTTCTACCGCGAGGGAGAAGGCCGGGCCCTGCACACCGGAGAAGCGCCCGGATACGATATTGTCCTCGACTGGAGCTCGCTCGGCAAGGGAGAGCTGCTGCCCGCCGGCCATGCAATCGGCGAGGCCGAGCTCCTCTTCCGCAAAATCGAAGACGCCGAAGTGGACGCCCAGATTGCCCGCCTCGAAGCCATCAAGGCCGAAAGGGAAAAGGCCGAAGCCCTGAAGAACATCCCGCCCCAGAAGGCCGAAGTCTCCTTCGACGACTTCTCCGCCATGGATATCCGCACCGCCACCGTTCTTGAGGCCGAGCGTGTTCCCAAGACCGACAAGCTGCTGAAACTCACCATCGACACCGGCCTTGACAAGCGCACGATTGTATCCGGAATCGCCGAATACTATTCTCCGGAAGACATGTTGGGCAAGCAGATTTGCATCCTTGCGAACCTCGCACCCCGCACCATCCGCGGAATCGAGTCCAGGGGCATGATTCTCATGGCCAAACAGGGCGACGGGAGCATGCGTTTCATAACCCCCGCCGAAGTGCTCGCCAACGGCTCCCAGGTGGGATAACGCTTATCGGCAATCTGAAGCGATGGCCCAAAGCACTACGCCGATGCTGACGGAAACGTTGAGTGAGTGCTTGGTGCCGCGCTGAGGGATTTCGAGAGAAAAATCGGAGGCATCCACAACCTCCTGGCTTACGCCCTGGACTTCATTGCCGAAGACCAGGGCGTATCGCTTTCCAGCCTCACGGCGGAAGCTGTCGAGCTTCACGGAATGCACCGTCTGCTCGACGGAAACCACGGTGTAACCGAGCTCCTGAAGTTCCCGGACAAGGGAAAGAGTATCGGGGCGGTGTTCGAAGGGAACGGCATCCTCGGCCCCGAGGGCGCTCTTGTGAATCTCGGCTGAAGGCGGTACGGCGCAGATGCCGCAGAGCCAGAGCTTGTCCACGCCGAAGGCATCGGCCGTACGGAAGGCGGAGCCCACGTTGTGTGCGCTGCGGATATTGTCGAGCACGACCACTATTCCGGAAGGTTCTTTCTCCCGGTACTGGGCGGCGGAGATGCGCCCGAGCTCCATGTTCAGCAGTTTCCTGTCTTTCACGAGTGCAAAGGTACTTTATTTCCGTTAAAAAGTGTATATTTGCGAATCCAAATAACACTAAAACCAATTTATGAAACAGGATCTCCAGGTCTTTGACCTTATCAAGAAGGAACAGGAGCGCCAGTCTTCCGGTCTGGAACTGATTGCCTCCGAGAACTATGTATCGGACCAGGTAATGGAAGCCATGGGCTCCATCTGCACGAATAAATATGCTGAAGGCTATCCCGGAAAACGTTACTACGGCGGCTGCGAGGTGGTGGACCAGATAGAACAGCTGGCAATTGACCGCCTCTGCAAACTCTACGACGCCGAATATGCCAACGTGCAGCCCCACTCAGGCGCTCAGGCCAATATGGCCGTGACCATGGCCTGCCTCAAGCCCGGCGACACCTTCATGGGCCTGGACCTTTCAATGGGCGGACACCTCACCCACGGCTCACCGGTGAACGCTTCCGGCCTGCTCTATCACCCCGTGGCCTACGGCCTCAACCCCGAAACCGGCCGCGTGGACTACGACGAGATGGAGCGCAAGGCCCTCGAGCATAATCGGCGGAGCGTCGGCCTACTCCCGCGAATGGGACTACGAAAGGATGCGCGCCATTGCCGACAAGGTGGGAGCCATCCTCTGGATTGATATGGCCCATACCGCCGGCCTGATTGCCGCCGGCCTGCTGAAGAACCCCGTGAAGTATGCCCATATCGTCACTTCCACCACACACAAGACCCTGCGCGGACCGCGCGGCGGTATCATTCTCATGGGCAAGGATTTCGACAATCCCTGGGGCCTCACCACTCCTAAGGGCGAAATCAAGAAGATGAGCGCCGTGCTGAATTCCAGCGTATTCCCCGGCATCCAGGGCGGCCCGCTCGAGCACGTGATTGCCGCAAAGGCAGTGGCCTTCTTCGAGGCCTCGCAGCCTGAATATGTAGAGTATCAGAAGCAGGTGGTAGCAAACGCCGCCGCAATGTGTGCAGAATTCATCCGCAAGGGCTACAAGGTGATTTCCGGCGGCACCGACAACCACCTCATGCTCATTGACCTCCGCACCAAATTCCCCCAGCTCACCGGACGTCTCGCCGAGACCGAACTCGTTAAGGCCGACATCACCGTGAACAAGAACATGGTGCCCTTCGACAGCCGCAGCGCTTTCCAGACCTCCGGTCTCAGGATTGGCACTCCCGCCATTACCTCCCGCGGCTTCGAGGAGAAGGACATGGTGGCAATAGTGGACCTTATCGACTGCGTGCTCTCTTCGGCCTGCAACCATGCCGAAGCCCTCACCGCCAAGGAGCCCACCGAGGCACAGACGGCCGAGCGCATCGCCCATACCCTGATTCTCGACGAGGTTCGCCGCAAGGTTCACATGATGACCTCCGGCCGCCCTCTCAACCGCTATTAAAATGAAAAGAATGCTCTCCACGGCTCTCGGCCTTGCACTTCTGTTCGCCTGCACCCCGGCGGACCAGCCCTCCGCAGGGCAGAACGACAATCAACAGCCTGTAGAAAAGCAGTACAGCATAGCCGCAAACCCTTCTTCCCTGGAGTTTCCTGGAGAAGGAGGCGTGCAGAGTTTCACCCTTGAGACCGAGGCCCGGTGGAACGTTTACTGCCAGGAAGACTGGCTGAGCTGTGACCGCTTTTCCGGCGAAGGCGGCGGAGAAATTGTGGTTACGGTAACGGCCAATCCCGACACTGAAACGGGACGCCGCGCCACCCTTTCTATCGAAACCGTGGAAGGGAATCTGACTCTGGAATTTGACATCCGGCAGGCTCCGGGAAAAGAAGAGTATTCCGGAGACAGACTCGATGTGAGAGTGGAAACCGGAGAGGCGACGAACCTGAGCTCGGCCTCGGCCACTCTGTCCGGAAGCTACCGCGGCGCCACCACCACTGTCTATGACAGAGGTTTCCGCTACGGAAAATCTTACAGCTCGCTCAATCTGGAGGCCGGACTCGGCAGCACGGTGGGCGAAGCGGGAGATTTCTCCACGACCATCTCCAGCCTTGAAAGCGGCGTTACCTACTACTACCGCGCATACGTAACCGTATGGGACCCCGAGCGCAATGAATATGTGGATTTTGAAGGTTCGATAAAGAGTTTCATAACAAGCTCGCAGAGTGGCGGTGGCGGTGGCAATGCCGTCGGGAACGGCTATCTCGGCTGTTATGAGATTCCTGCCGTGTCGCTTGCCTCCGGCGGTAGCGGTTCCACCGGAAAGGAGAGTTTCGGCAACACCAAGTGGATAAGCCACAATACCTCCGACAGTGGCCAGCGCATAGTGACGCACACTTACGCCTATAACGGCAAGACCGTCCGCAACTATACCATCCTTTTCGACTCCACCAAGAAAGCGGCCCTGTGGAACGCCTTTGTGATGCACAAGGAGGCATATCCCGACAACAACGTCGGCCGTTCCGGAGGATGGTCGGAAGACCCGGCGCTGCCCTCTTCCTGGCAGAGCTGCTTCTCTTCGAACGGATACAGCCGCGGCCACGAAGTGGCGTCCAACTACCGCCAGGCCACGACCGAAGCCAACAAGCAGACTTTCTACTACACCAATCAGGCGCCCCAGTACCAGACTTCCTTCAACGACGGTGTATGGAATTCACTGGAGAACGCCGTCAAGGGCAATGCCCCCGGCGGACGCGACACTCTGTATGTGGTAGTGGGCCTTCTGTATGAGAACAACGCCACCCTTCAGGGCGTTCCGCTTCCGAGCCATTTCTACAAGCTTCTGATGCGCTGCTCGTTCAACACCTCGGGCGAGATGACATCGGCAAAGGGCGTTGCGTATATCTTTACCAACGAAACTCACCCCGGAATGTCCTATTCCCAGGGCGCGACCACCATCGACGCCATTGAACAGCGCAGCGGATTCGACTTCTTCGCCAACGTCCCGAAAGATTTGCAGGACGCCGCCGAACAGATGTCGGGAAGCGTATTTTAAAGGCTTATCCAGTTGATGTCCGTGCTGCGCCGCCACCAGGTGAACTGGCGTTTGGCATAGTGACGGGTGTCGGTCTTGATTCTGTCAACGGCGCTCTCGAGCGTACATTTACCGTCGAAATAATCGAACATCTCCCGGTACCCTACCGTCTGAAGGGCCGGGAGATTTCGGTATTCGGAAAGGGAACGGACCTCTTCTTCGAGTCCTTCCTCAATCATTCTGTCCACGCGAAAATCAATCCGGCGGTAGAGCTCTTCACGGGGAACGCTGATTCCCGTTTTCACAATCTCGAAATCCCGCTTCCGGAACTGCCTGGTCTTGAAGGAGGAGAAGGGCTGGCCGGTGTAAAGGCACACTTCCAGGGCGCGGATTACGCGCTGGCCGTTGGAGAGGTCTATCTCTTCGTAAGACACGGGATCGAGTTCCTCCAGCTGGCTTGCGAGCACTTCCACGCCCTCGCTCCGAAGGCAGTCCATAAGGTGTTCGCGAAGCTGCAGGGGCACTTCAGGGAAATCGTCGAGGCCGTAGCAGAAGGCGTCGATGTAGAGCATGGAGCCTCCGCACATGATAAGGGTTTCATGCCCCTCGGCAAAGAGGCGGTTCACCAGCTCCAGCGCCTGAACCTCGTAGATTCCGGCGGTATAATTCTGGGTTACGGGTATTTCCCTTATGAAATAGTGCTTAACGGCTGCGAGCTGCCCGTCCGAAGGGACGGCAGTGCCGATTCTCATTTCACGGTAAATCTGGCGCGAATCGCAGCTGATGACGGGGCTGCCGCATTCCAGGGCGCGCTTTACAGCGTACGCCGATTTTCCGGCGGCCGTGGGACCCAGTATGATCTCCAGCCGGCGGGGCATCGCTAATCTTCGTTCTCGTCGTAGATTTCCTTGCCTTCCTCGTCGTCGTCCTCTTCTTCCTCCTCGTCGTCGAAATCTTCGTCGTCGAAGTCCTCGTCGTCCTCTTCTCCGGGAAGATGGCGCTGGGCTTCGGGCAAATCTTCGTATGCCACGTAGCCGTTCTCGAATTCAATCGGATTGGGGCCCTTGGAGTCCATGATGAAGGGGGCGTCCGGGCTGGCGCTCACGGCGGCTTCGCCTTCGACGGCTATTTCCACGCTCTTACGGTTGGTGACGTCGTAGAAATATACAAAGCGGCAAGCACCGTCGTTAACAACCTTCTCCAGCGGAGTTTCATCCACGGTGCCGCTTCCGAGGTCGAACAGACCGTAGCGGCCCACCACGGCGCCGTTCCCGTCCAGGGCCTTGAACATGATTAGCTGGTCCTGGGGGAATTCCATGTCGCTTCGCATCTGCTTGTGAAGGGTGTACAGCGTCGTAGCGCCGTGCACACAGTATACTCTGTAAAATCCCTTGATTCCTGTAAGTGTGACTCTTAGCTTGAAAACCATGGTCCGATTGCTTTTTTTGTAATCCAAATATACTGCTTTTTTCCGTATCCGTTGCAAATAATCTCAAAAAACGCTACTTTCGTGGAAAGTGGATAATTTCGATTCATACCGCTCCATTGAGGCCCCTTCGGAGGGTCTTTTCAAGGACAACGGCTCACGTTTTCTGGCGCTGGCTTTCCCTGTAACCTCGGAAGATGAGGTCCGGGAGATTGTGTCCGGTTTGCGGAAACAATATTACGACGCCCGTCACCACTGCTATGCCTACAGGATAGGATACAAGGGCGACGTATGGCGCGCCAGCGACGACGGTGAACCCTCCGGCAGCGCCGGAAGGCCCATCCTCGGGCAGATAGACTCGGCCGGGCTCAGCGACATCCTGGTAGTGGTGGTGCGCTGGTTCGGTGGAATCAAGCTCGGCATACCCGGCCTTATCCGCGCCTACAAGACTTCCACGGCCGATGCCCTCGCGAACGCCACCGTGATTGAAAAACAGGCCGAGAAGCGCTTCCGGCTGCGTTTCGGATATCTTTCCATGAACGGGGTAATGAAGGTCCTCAAAGATATGGGACTGCCCCAGGAAGGGCAGGAGTTCGGGGAAAACTGCAGCCTTGTTACACGCGTGAGGCTCTCGAAAGAAGAATCTTTTAAAGAAAAGCTCGAGAAACTGGCGGAATTGGAAGAAATTTAGGAAAAACGAATAAAAATTCATATCTTTCGGGATACAAACGATTAAAAATATTAACACTAACCAATTATACTCTTATGTCAAAGAAAGTTCACGTTTTCAACGCCGGCCCCTGCCTTCTGCCGCAGGTAGCCATCGACCACACAATTGAGGCTCTGAAGGATTTCAGCGGAACCGGTATCGGCCTTCTGTCCATCTCCCACCGTACCAAGGAATGGGACGCCATAATGGATGAGACCCGTGCACTCTGGAAGGAACTCCTCAATATTCCGGACACTCACGAAGTGGTTTTCCTCGGCGGCGGCGCCTCCCTGCAGTTCCTCTATGTGGCAATGAACTACCTTGAGAAGAAGGCTGCATATCTGGATACCGGCGTATGGGCACACAAGGCTCTGGTAGAGGCCCAGGGCATCGGCGAGGCCTACGCCATCGCCTGCTCGAAGGACAAGAACTACACCTATATCCCCAAGGGCTACGAGATTCCCTCCGACATCGACTATCTCCACATCACCACGAACAACACCATCTACGGCACCGAGATTCATGAGGACTACGACGTCCCCTGCCCCCTCATCGCCGACATGTCGTCCGACATCATGTCCCGTCCCGTTGACGTGAGCAAGTACGACCTCATCTACGGCGGCGCCCAGAAGAATGTGGGCCCCGCAGGCGTCATCTTCGCCATCATCCGCAAGGACTCCCTCGGCAGGGTGACCCGCCATCTTCCCACGATGCTCAACTACCAGACCCACATCGACAAGCTCTCCATGTTCAACACTCCTCCGGTGTTCGCCATCTACGTGATGAACGAGACCCTGAAGTGGATCAAGAGCATGGGCGGAGTAGAGGCCATCCAGAAAATCAACCAGAAGAAGGCCGACCTCCTGTACGGCGAAATCGACCGCAACAGCCTCTTCGTGGGCACCGCAGCCAAGGAAGACCGTTCGCTCATGAACGTGTGCTTCGTTATGGCTCCCGGCTATGAGGAGCTCCAGGAGGAGTTCTTCGGCTTTGCCAAGGAAAAGGGCATGGTGGGCATCAAGGGCCACCGCAGCGTAGGCGGTTTCCGCGCCTCCCTGTACAACGCCTGCTCCGTAGAGGACGTCCAGGCCCTGGTAGACTGCATGAAGGAATTCGAAGCTCTTAAGAAATAGCCATGAAAGTATTGCTTGCAACCCAGAAACCCTTCGCGGCAAAGGCCGTGGACGGTATTGTGTCCATCCTCACCGAGGCCGGTCACGAAGTAGTGAAGCTTGAAAAATATGCCGAGCAGAGCGACCTTGTAAACGGAGTCGCCGATGCCGAGGCCATTATAATCCGCTCCGACAAGGTTACCCGCGAGGTTATTGCCGCAGCGCCCAAACTCAAAATCGTCGTAAGGGCCGGCGCAGGCTTCGACAATGTAGACCTCGAAGCCGCCACCGAGCGCGGAATCGTGGTAATGAACACCCCCGGACAGAACTCCAACGCCGTTGCCGAACTGGCTCTCGGCCTTATGGTGTTCATGGCCCGCACCCAGTTCACTCCCGCCACCGGAAGCGAACTCCAGGGCAAGCGCCTCGGCGTTCAGGCCTACGGCAACGTGGGCCGTCTGGTGGGCCAGAAGGCAAAGGCCCTGGGCATGGAAATCTGCGCCCTGGACCCCTTCCTTACCGACGAGCAGATTATCGCCGGCGGAGCCCGGCCCGTCCACTCGGTGGAAGAGCTCTATGCCGCCAGCGACTACATCTCAATCCATATTCCCGCCCTTCCCGCAACCATCAAGAGCATCAATTACGAGCTCATCACCCGCATGCCCAAGGGTGCTACCCTGGTGAACACCGCCCGTAAGGAAGTCATCGACGAGGACGGTCTCATGAAGGCCCTGGAAGAGAGGCCGGACCTGAAATACGTCACCGACGTCATGCCCGACAACTACGCCGCCCTTCAGGAGAAGTTCGGCCTTCGTGTATTCGCAACCCCCAAGAAGATGGGAGCACAGACCGCCGAAGCCAACGTGAACGCCGGTCTCGCAGCCGCCCGTCAGATTGTGGATTTCTTCGCCACCGGCAACCGCAAATTCCAAGTGAACAAGTAATATGGTACGTGTAAAACCCTTTGCGGCAATACGCCCGCCCAAGAACCTGGTGACCGAAGTCGCCGCTCCCCCGTACGATGTCCTCAACTCCGAGGAAGCCCGCGCCATGGCCGGCGAAAAGAGCCTCCTGCACATTACCAAGCCGGAAATCGATTTCACTCCCATCGCAGGCGAGCACGAACAGCGCACCTACGACAAAGCCGTGGAGAACTTCAAGCTCTGGCAGGAAAGAGGCTGGCTGGTACGTGAAGACAAGGAAAAGTACTATGTCTATGCCCAGACCATGGGCAAACGCACCCAGTACGGAATCGTGCTCTGCGCCCACACCGACGACTACGCCAACGGAATCATCAAGAAGCATGAGCTCACGCGCAAGGACAAGGAAGACGACCGCATGATTCACGTCCGCATCCAGAACGCCAACATCGAGCCCGTGTTCTTCGCTTTCAAGGACAACGCCGAGCTTGGCCGCATAATCGCAAAGACGGCCGCCGGAAAGCCTGAGTACAAGTTCACCGACGAAAACAAGTTCGTCCACACCTTCTGGGTGATTGACGACGATGCCGTGAATGAGCGCATCACCGAAATCTTCACCAACGACGTGGATGCGTTCTATGTGGCCGACGGCCATCACCGCACCGCCGCCGCGGCCCGCGTGGGTGCCGAAAAGAAGGCTCAGAATCCCGCTCACACCGGCAACGAAGAGTACAACTTCTTCATGGCCGTCTGCTTCCCTGAGAGCCAGCTCGCAATCATAGACTACAACCGCGTGGTGAAAGACCTCAACGGTCTCTCTGAAGAAGCCTTCCTGAAGGCCCTGGAAGAGGATTTCGAAGTTGCACTTGCGACCAAGCCCCGCTGCGGACGCCCTGCAAAGCCCTATGCTCCCACAGGCCTCCACAATTTCTCCATGTATCTTGGGGACAAGTGGTACAGCCTCACCGCAAAGCCCGGCCGCTTCGACGACAACGACCCCATCGGCGTTCTCGACGTCACCATCCTTTCGAATCTGGTACTGGACAGAATCCTTGGAATCAAGGACCTCCGTACCGACAAGAGGATTGACTTCGTGGGCGGTATCCGCGGTCTCGGCGAGCTTTCCCGCCGCGTGGATTCAGGCGAGATGAAGGTGGCCTTCGCCCTTTATCCCGTGTCCATGGAGCAGCTTATCCGCATTGCCGACACCGGCAATATCATGCCTCCCAAGACCACCTGGTTCGAGCCGAAGCTCCGCAGCGGTCTTGCGATTCACAGCTTGAAATAAAACTTAGATTATTTCTATATCGGGGGTGGAGATCCAGCCCTGGCGGCCATCGGCAAGTTCGATGAGAGTATAACCCGCCACGGCGTCAAGGATCTCCACCTTCGTTCCTTCATGCAGGATGAAGAGGTCGGTGGAGGCATCGGCCGAAGGGGAACTCTTTACCGATGAGACGGCTCTCATGACAACGGCCGCGGAAGCGCTTTCGCGGTCGGAGCGCTGGCGGGCGGCAAAGCCAAAACACATGACTGAGAGCAGCAGGGCCGCGATTCCGCAGAAGAAGCCGGTTCTGCGGGCCGGCGCCGCGCTCCCTAGAAGGAAGAGCAGGCCGAGCGAGAGAGCCGCGGCGAACAGCACCAGCGAAAGCACAGCCCATACATTGCCGGGAAGGGCGTGCGAAGCCTTGCGTATCCAGCTGCGGAGGAAGAACTCCGGCACGGAGTCTATTCGGTCCTGGGTAGAGGCGCGGGCGAATTCCAGATTGTAGCGCACGTCGGCGTCTTCCGGAGAAAGTTTCGCCGCCCTTTCGTACCAGAGAATAGCCTTGCCGATTTCCCCTGTCTTGTAGTATGCATTGCCTATATTGTAATACAGCTGGGCCGACACAGCTCCGCTTGAGCGCACCGCTTCCCAGTCTTCCAGGGCAAGGCTCCACTGGCCGGCAGTGTAGGCCTCGACGCCGGCATTCCAAAGAGAGTCGGGATAGGACAGATCCTGTGCCTTTGCCGAAAGAGGCGAAAGGATAAGGAGCGATGCCACAAGCATGGCCGATGCTCCGCTGCGGGCAGGTTTTTTCTTCATTGAGGAGCTTATGGCAGTGATACTCTTCACGGCCTTTTCATAATGAGTGTTCATGGACTGGCTGCCTCCGTCGGGTGAATAACGGGCGAATTCACATTCGTCCAGAAGGCCCACGAATTCCTTCGCGACAGCCTCGCTCACACCACCTTCAACCAGGGCGGCGGAGATGTTCTCCTTGCTTATCTGAGCCATATCCATGCCCAGTTTGTCGGAGGTGAAGCCCAGCAGGGAACGGTGGAGTTCTTCATAGAAAGCCTGGGGAAGGTCCTTCTTCATATACTCCCGGGCCTGGTGCAGACGGCTCAGAGCCATGCGGGCGGCCTTGCGGTTGCGGGTGCCGGCGACGTCGGCCCTCCGGGCGGCAGCCCTGCGGGTGAATAGCCACACCAGAATGGCGGCAAGAAGCATCACCCCCACGCATATCCAATAGACGGGGGCGGCCACAAGCGGCTGCTTCACGCTGCCGAGCGTGGTCTTGGGATGAATGAAACGGATGTCCTCTCCTAGGTTGCGCACACCCTTGCGGTCCACGGTGAGGCCGCTACCCTGCGGCGTTACAGGGTCGTTTGCGCTACGCTGCACATGGAGCCGGAGGCTGTCGGTCTGGGCCGTGCGGTATCCGCGCGCCTGAACATCGTAATAAGCGAACTGTACGGGAGCCATGGTAAAGTCGCCGTGGCTGCGGGGAATGAAGGGATATTCGAAAGTCTTGGTGCCGTTGATGCCGCCGCGGTCGGCGCTAATGGAGGTTCGGACGTCGTAGACCTCAAAATCCGGAGGGAAACTAATCCTGGGCGCCTCCAAAAGTGACAGATTGCCGCGTCCCTGGACGGTAACGATGAGTGACGCCGCATCGTGGGTCTTGAGCGAATCCTTGCTCAGGCGGGCCTGTACGGTATACTGGCCCACTCCACCCGAGAAAGAGGCAGGAGCGCCTGTGGGCAGGGCTTCCACATGAAGGGTGGGAGAGCCGGACACTACCCTTTTCCGGACGGTCACATAACCGCTGTCGAAAAAGTCGTCGAAAATGCTGCGGGAGCGGCGGTGCTCGCGTTCATTCACCAGGCATACAATCTCTGAAGGCTCGATTGTGATGTCGCCGGCGCGCTGGGGAATTATCACCCATCGGCGCAGAAGGGCCGAATTGTACATAACCCCGTCGAGGGTCTCCCTCTGGAACTCGATATTAGTGGGAGAGTCCACTTCCTGGCTCCAGAAGCCGCCGAAAGTAGTGAAACGGGCGTCTTCGAAGCCCACCAGATTGGAGCTCGACTTGTGGTAAATCTTCAGGGCGGCTATCACCGGTTCTCCCAGCACCACCGAACTGCGGCTAAGGCTGAGGCGCATGAAAATGTCTTCGTGGGACGGGGCCTGGGCTCCGCTTTCACCGCTCTCCTCACGTCCGCCGGACGACTGCCTGGACTGGCCCTGTGAGGACTGCTGGCTCTGCTGCTGTTGTTGTTGCTGTTGCTGCTGATTATGATGCCGCTGCTCTCCGCCCTCCTCACCGGATTGCCCCCCTTCCTGGTCGTAGACCACCTGGACCGTAACCGCACGGGATGTGATGGTCTCTCCGCGGACAGTGGCCGTGGCGGGAGAAATCAGGAAACGTCCCACCCTTTTTGCCTGAAGGATATAGGTATAGGACGTCTGGCTGTTGCGCACGGCGTGGCCATTGGTAATCTGCACACTGGTGGATGTGCCCTTCTGAGGGCCCCAGACCACGGTGAAGTCGTCTCCGGCATCCCACTGGAAGTCGGAAGGAGAATGCTCCCCTTCCACCACGAACACCACATTGAAACGCTCGGACAGCTCCACTATATTGTGGACTTCCACCCTGATGGTGGACTGAGCGAAAGCGCTCACTGCGACGGCTGCCGCCACAAGTATGCTCACGATTCTTTTCATACTCTACCAATTCTTTTCCCTGNGGGTTCCCTGTGCGGCGGCCCGCTGCGCATCCACTTTCTCCTGGGTTTGCCTTTCCTTCTCCTGAATGGCCTGCAGCATCTGGTTGGCCTGCTGCTGGGTTATCCCGGCCTGGCCCTGGCTTCCCTGATTCTGCTGCTGGTCCTGGTTCTGGTCTTGATCCTGGTCCTGGTTCTGTTGATCCTGATTCTGGTCCTGATTCTGATCCTGCTGATCCTGGTCCTGATTCTGATCCTGGTCCTGATTCTGATCCTGCTGATCCTGGTCCTGATTCTGATCCTGGTTCTGCTGATTCTGGAGCAGCATGTTACGGGCATAGATGTAGTTTTCCTTGGCCTCGTAATCGTCCGGAGTGAGCAGCAGGCACTGGCCGAAGGCCGTTACTGCGCTTTGCCAGTCGTGGGCGGCGATGGCGGCGTCGCCCATATTGAAAAGGTACGAAGCGGCATAGGGCGAAGCCATTGCGGCGTCGCGTCCTGCGGCATACTGCGCAGCCGCACCCTGGATGTCCCCTTCACGGTAGAGGGTGTTCCCAAGGTTGTACCGGCCCACAAACCAGGTGGAATCCTGGATGAGGGCCTTCCGGTAGTAAAGGTCGGCCTGCATATAGCGTCCCTTCCGGAACTGGCGGTTGCCGCGACGCATGTCTGAGCGCTGGCCGTAGGCCGCCACACAGCAAAGGGACAACAACAGAACTAGTATCTTTCTCATGGTCATTCAAACAGTTTCCGCCTGGGCCTTCTTTCACCCACAAGCATTTCAAGCACAAAGAACAGCAGCGCAAGACCGAAGAAGTACATATACTGCTCGTCATATTCCTCGAACATCACGCTCCCGAAATCCTCGGCCTCGAGGGCGCGGATGTCGTTGATGATGGTATTGAGGCCGAATTCCTCGTTCCCCGCATGCACGTAGGCGCCGCCGCCCGCACTGGCTATGTTGCGGAGCGTCTCCTCGTCGAGACGGCTCACCACAATCTCTCCGTTGGAATCGCGCAGCAGGTCTCCGTTCATGGGTATGGGCTGGCCTTCGGCCGAACCTACGCCGATGGTGTAGACCTTGATGCCCATCTGGGCGGCGGTGGCGGCCATTTCCACGGGGTCGTCCTCGTGGTTTTCACCGTCGGAGATAACAATTATCACTCGGCTCTTTTCGCTCTGGGCGCTGAAGCTCCTGATACAGAGCCGTATGGCCTCCCCTATGGCCGTTCCCTGAACCGGCACCGAATCCGTGTCGATGCTCGAGAGGAACATCTTCGCCGACACATAGTCGGTAGTGACCGGCAGCTGCACGAAGGAACTTCCGGCAAAGAGAACCAGGCCGATGCGGTCGTCCTGAAGCCGGTCGCTGATTCGGGAAATGGCAAGTTTGGCCCTCTCAAGGCGGTTGGGCGAGTAGTCCTGCGCCAGCATGGAATTGGAAACGTCCAGCGCAATTATGATTTCAGCTCCGCGGGAGGCGTGTTCCACCAGCCTCGCACCCGTTCTCGGCCTCGAAAGACCAATGAAGAAGAAGGCCATCGCCAGGCTGAACAGCACCACCCTCACCCAGCCTTTCGAACGGGAAAGGTCCGGCATGAGGGCTTCGACCATGGCCTGGTCGCCGAACTCCCTTAGACGGCGGCGGCGCAGAATCCGGCCAATCCCGTAGGCAAGCGGGAACAGCGGTACCAGAAGCAGGAGGTACAGATAAAGGGGTTGGGCAAAAAACAACATCTTACGGCATCCTCCTTATAAATATACGCAGAAGCAGCTCCAGCACCAGACATGCCAGGGCGGCAAGGGCGTAACCCATGAACAAATCCTTGAACACCGGGAAGCTGTCCACCGTTATGCGGGATTTTTCCATACGGCCAATCTCGGCATAAATCTCGGACAGTTTGGTGTTGTCGGTGGCGCGGAAATACCGGCCGCCGGTTTCGGATGCTATTCCGCGGAGCAGGCCCTCGTCAATCTCCACCGGAATATTCTGAAGCTCTATTCCCCATGGCGTCTGAACCGGATAGGGGGCGTTGCCGTTGGCGCCCACGCCAATCGTGTAGACCCTGATTCCGTAGGTCTTGGCAATTTCCGAAGCCATACTGGGATCTATCTCGCCCATGTTGTTCACACCGTCGGTGAGAAGAATCACCACACGGCTCTTGGCGTCGGAGTCCTTCATGCGCGCAACTGCCGTCGCAAGGCCGTTGCCGATGGCGGTGCCGTCCTCGATAAGGTCGGTCTGGACGTCGGCCATAAGGTTAATGAGCGTTGCACGGTCGGTGGTGAGGGGGCACTGGGTATAGCTTTCCCCGGCAAAGACCACTATTCCCATGCGATCGCTGGGCCTCTGGGAGATGAATTCGATTGCGATGTCCTTGGCGGCCGAAAGGCGGTCCGGAGTGAAGTCCCTCGCCAGCATACTGGTGGAGACGTCCATCGCGAACATTATGTCGATTCCCTCAGTGTCCACCCTTTCCATCTGAGAAGAGGAACGGGGGCGGGCAATCGCTATAATCAGAAGGCAGAGAGCCGCTGTCCTGAGGCCGAAAATCACGTGAGGAACGAACCTCAGGGCGGTTTTGCCGCCAGCCTCCCAGGGGAAGCGGCTGCTCACCACAAGGTGCGGCTGCTTTCCCTTCAGCACTATCCAGAGATAGCGCAGGAGCAGAAGCGCCGGAACGGCAAGCAGCCAGAGAAGTTTTGGATAAGCAAAGAACATAGGCTATTCCTCCTCCTTCCGTTCCTCTGCAAGGGAACTCTGATAAGTTGTTGTGACAAAACTCACGGCAAGAGGCAGCACGGCGGCGTTTTCCCCTTCCGATGCGGTGTACTTCGCGAACTTCACGAAATCGGCCCGGCGGAAGAGCTCCTCGAGGGAGCGCATCATGTCTTCGGGCGCATCGTCGCATTTGAGGGTGGAGAAAATCTCGGCCGTGGTCATTTCCATCGCGCCTATCCCGTAACGGGCGGCGATGTATTCGCGGAGGGTGTCGGTCACTCCGGAATAGAATTCCTTCTGATGCTCGGGCGCCCAGTTCTTCTCTCCACGGTAGGAATCCAGCTTGCGGAGGGCCCTGATATGGGGCGGTTCCTGGGCGAGCTCCCTTCCGGGGCCGTCCTTTCCGCGGGAGCGGCGGTCCAAAAGCATGCAGATGAGCCATGCCAGAAGATGGCTGCACACCCAGAAAAGCATGAGCCAGGGCATCACTTCCTTAAGCGTATAGGGAACCCTTATCTGAGGCTTGATATCGTTGGGGACAAAGGTCTCCATGTCTATATACGGCTCCGTAACCACGAGCGTCTGGGGCGAGAACTCGAGAGTGTCGCTGTAGACCACCACGTCTATCTGCGGCAGCTGGTAAACGCCTCCCATGAACGCGGTAATCAGGATGGAAGCCCTAATATCGTAACGCGCAGGGGCCTCCTTCCTGGCCGATATCCTCACGGAATCCAGCTGCCAGGAGCTCAGAACCAGCATAGGAGAATCTTCGGAGGGCACAATCTCCGGGAGGAAGAGGGGCGTTCCTTCGCGAATGTCGTGGAGAAGGACGCCGTAGCGAAGTTGGTCGGCGATGAGCACCGAGTCCCTCTCCTGAAGCGGCCGCAGGAAGGTCTGGCCGGCCGCACGGCGCACTCCCGTGGTGTCCTGTCCCCGGAGAGGGAGGCAGAAAACGGCCACGAGCAGCGTGAGTATTATGGTTCTCGCTTTCATCTTCTCTGGAATAAGGACATCAGGCCGCGGACGTAGTCTTCGTCGGTGGAGATGTCCACGCTGTCTACATGGTAACGGAGGAAAAGACGCTCGGCTCCGCGGCTTGCGCTGCGGTACCACTCAGAATAGGCCTCCCGCATCTGGCGCGACGAGGTGTTCACCCAAAGGGCGTTGCCGCTCTCGGAATCTACGGCGTGCACAAGGCCCAGCGGGGTGAGGTCCCTTTCACGGGGGTCGCTGACGCGGATGACGGACAGCTCGTGGCGGTTCACAGCAACCTTCATGGCTTCCTCGTAACGGGGATTCCCGTCAATGTCCACGTCCAGCATGTCCGACATCAGGAAGGCCGTACAGCGGCGTTTGATGGCGTTCGTGAAGAAACGCAGGGCTTCGCCGATGTCGGTTCCCTTCCCTTCAGGCCTGAACTCCAGGATTTCCCTGATGATGCGGAGCAGATGGGTACGTCCCTTCCCCGGGGGAATGAACTTCTCCACCCTGTCGCTGAACAGGATGCAACCCACCTTGTCGTTGTTCAGTATGGCCGAGAAGGAGAGCGTCGCGGCAAGCTCGGCAAGCAGCTCACGCTTGGTGCGGACCGCCGTTCCGAAAACCCCGGAATTGGAAATGTCAACCAGCAGCATTACGGTGAGCTCCCGCTCCTCCTCAAACACTTTGACATAGGGGGAACTCATCCTGGCGGTGACGTTCCAGTCCATGTTGCGGACATCGTCGCCATAGCGGTACTCACGCACCTCGCTGAACGCCATTCCCCTTCCCTTGAAGGCCGAATGGTATTCGCCGGCGAAAATCTGGTGAGACAGAACCTTGGTCTTGATCTCTATCTTCCTGACTTTTGTGAGCAGTTCCTGGGTTGTCATTACGGGACTATAACTGCGTTGATGATGCTTTCTACAATCTGGTCGGGGGTGAGGTTGCGGGCCTCGGCCTCATAGGTGAGTCCAAGACGGTGACGGAGCACTTCGGGGCACACGGCACGGACGTCTTCCGGAATCACATAACCTCTGCGCTTGATGAAGGCGTAGGCCTTGGAGGCAAGGGCGAGGGAGATGCTGGCGCGCGGCGACGCACCGTAGGAAATGAGGCCCTCGAGGTCTTTCAGGCCATATTCCGCAGGGGTACGGGTGGCGTATACAAGGTCCACGATATAGCGCTCGATCTTCTCATCCATGTAGACATCCTTAACCACTTCGCGGGCGCGAAGGATATCTTCGGGACTCACCACCGGGCTGGCCTTGGGGAAGCTGCGCTCGTTGTTCATGCGGATGATAAGCCGCTCCTCGTCCTTCTTCGGATAGTTCACCACCACCTTCAGCATGAAACGGTCTACCTGCGCTTCGGGAAGCGGGTAGGTTCCTTCCTGCTCGATGGGGTTCTGGGTGGCCATCACGAGGAAAGGCTCCGGCAGCGGATAAGTATGCTCGCCGATGGTTACCTGATGCTCCTGCATGGCCTCCAGAAGGGCGCTCTGCACCTTTGCGGGGGAACGGTTGATTTCATCGGCAAGTACGAAGTTGGCGAAGACGGGGCCCTTGTGAACCTCGAAATCTTCCTTCTTCTGGGAATAGATGAGGGTTCCCACGACGTCGGCCGGGAGAAGGTCCGGGGTGAACTGGATCCTGTTGAACTTGGCGTTTACCGCCTGGGCCAGAGTGTTGATGGCGAGAGTCTTCGCCAGTCCCGGGACGCCTTCCAGCAGGATGTGCCCGCCGGAAAGCAGGCCGATGAGAAGATTCTCCACCAGCTGCTTCTGTCCCACAATCACCTTGCCCATCTCGATGGTGAGCAAATCCACGAAAGAACTTTCCTTCTGGATGCGTTCGTTGAGTTCCCTGATGTTTACGCTTTCCATATTATTTTATTACATTTGCATACTATGCGTTATTTCCTTTGCCTTTCATACGACGGAGCCTCCTTCTGCGGCTGGCAGATCCAGCCCGAAAGCCCGTCTGTCCAGGAGTGTCTCGAGGGCGTCCTCTCACGCCTTCTGAACCGAAAAGTGAGCGTCACGGGAGCCGGCAGGACGGACACCGCGGTGAACGCGCAGGCCTATGTCGCCCACTTCGATTTCGAAGGAACACTGCCCTTCGGGCAAGAGGATTTCTGCTACAAATTAAATGCCATGCTACCCCGCAGCGTGACGGTCCACAGCGTTTATCCGGTGGAGCCGGACATGCACGCCCGCTTCAGCGCCACAAGACGTGAATATACCTACTTCATCCATCGCCGGAAAGACCCTTTCGTGGCGGCCCATTCCTGGCAGTGCGGCTTTCCGGAGATCGATTTCGACGCGATGAACGAAGCCTGCCGATACCTTCTCGGGACACATGATTTTTCCTGCTTCGAAAAAACCGGCGGAGACAACAAAACCTCCGTCTGCACCGTCTACGAAGCATACTGGAAGCCCTACACGCCTTCCCATCTCGAGGTGATGGGAGACCCTTCCGGCGGCGCCTCTGAATACTGGTATTTCCGAGTTGGGGCCGACAGGTTCCTGCGCAACATGGTCCGCGCCATTGTGGGTTCGCTCATCGAGGTGGGAAGGGGGAAGAAAGACCCCTCCTGGATAAAAACCCTGGTCGAAAGCGGGACCCGCTCCGACGCCGGAGAATCCGTACCCGGCCATGCACTGTTCCTGAGCCATGTTTTTTATGGAAAATCGGAATAAATTGCTTAACTTTGTAAGTTATTATAAACAGTAGTCCTTATGCTATTCAATCTTTTGCAGTCAGACGTGATGCAGGCCCTCCCGGACAGCCTTGTGGAAACCGTGAGCACCGCCGCCACAACTCCCGTTCAGCCCACGGAGATGAACGAGAGCCTCTTCTCTCTCTTCCGTATGGGCGGTCCCCTCATGTGGGTGCTCCTGTTGCTGTCCATCCTTGCGATTTACATCATCGGCCGCAAGTGGTGGGTCATCGGCCATGCATCCAAGATCGACCACAACTTCATGAACAATATCCGCGATTACCTCAACGACGGCAAGACCCAGAGCGCCATCACCCTCTGCCGCAAGTACGACAATCCTGTGGCCAGAATGGTTGAGACCGGCATTCACAGGCTCGGTCGTCCCATGGCCGACATCCAGAGCGCCATCGAGAATATCGGCAACGTGGAAGTGGCCCGCCTCGAGAAGGGTCTCCCGGTGCTTGCAACCATAGCCGGCGGCGCCCCCATGATCGGTTTCCTCGGAACCGTTATGGGTATGGTCCAGGCCTTCTTCAACATGTCCAAGGCCGGCAACAACATCGACATCACCCTGCTGAGCGACGGTATCTACACCGCAATGCTCACCACGGTGGGCGGCCTCATCGTGGGCATCATCGCCTACTTCGGCTACAACTGGCTCACCGGCAAGGTCTCCAACCTTGTCTACAAGATGGAAAGCTCCACGATGGAGTTCATCGACATCGTGCTTCACGAACCCGGCGAAGAGGAATAGCACATGGCACTGAAGCGAAACACCCGTGTGGACGCCTCGTTCTCGGTATCGTCTATGACCGATATCGTGTTCCTGCTGCTTATCTTCTTCCTGGTGACCTCCACGCTCATCAACCCCAATGCGCTGAAGCTCCTGCTTCCCCGCAGCACGGGCCAGGTGAACGCAAAGGCCACAGTGAGCGTGAGCATCAAAGACTGGGGAGACGACGTTTACACCTACCACGTCAACGGAGCCCAGGAGCCCCTGAGCTACGAAGCCGTGGAGGACGAACTGGTGACTCTCCTTTCCTCGGAAGAAGATCCCACCTTCTCCATTTTCTCCGACCAGAGCGTCCCGGTGGGAGAAGTGGTACAAATCATGAACATTGCCAAGCGCAATCACTACAAAGTAATACTGGCAACACAACCGGAATAGCCGCATGCAACCCTACAAGCGCACTCAGGAAACCCGCGAGAAGAACGCGAACGTGGCTGGAATCGTAGCAACCTCCGTCATCCACGTCCTCGCCCTTCTGCTGTGCCTGTTCCTGGGCCTCAGCTACCTCGATCCTCCCCCGCCGGAAAGGACTACTCTGCTCATAGACTTTGAAGCAGAACTGCCGGAGGAGGAACCGGTCCAGACGCGTATCGGCCGCGAGCCCCAGGCCGAGGTCAATGACCCCGACCGCCCCGTTGAGCTTGTAAGGGAGGCGCAGTCGCCGTTTGTGAACGACAGGCCGAACACGGCTCCCGTGCAGACGCCCGACGCCCATGGCGACGTGGATGTCCCCACCCCGCAGGAGCCCCAGATAAACCCCAACGCCCTGTTCCCGGGAATGTCGGACAACAGCAGCAATGCCACCGCTCCCCACTCGGCCACGGAGGCTTCGGACGGTTTCCGCGCCGGCCAGCCGGACGGCAACACCCGCGAGGGGCGCATCAGCGGCAATGCCAACGCCCACCTTCAGGGCCGTCACCTGGAAGGTAGCCTTCCCAAGCCCCGCTACAACGCCCAGCTTGAAGGAATAGTGGTGGTGCAGATTAAAGTGGACCAGTATGGCAATGTAACCGAAGCCGTGGCGGGCGTGGAAGGGACAACCGTCCATGACGCCACTCTTTGGAACGCCGCCAGAAGCGCGGCCATGCAGGCTCATTTCAACATGAGCGCAGACGCTCCGGTTCTGCAGACCGGAACGATTACTTACATTTTCAAACTTCAGTAAACGCCCGTGAGGGTTCAATATTATGGAAGACAACAAAAAAGGTACAAGAAAACGTATCAGCAGAAGCGGCGCCGGGAAGGCCCCGCACTCTGAAAAAGTAGATTACAGCACCTCCCGCAGCTTCGGCTCAAGCAAGCCCGGAAGCCAGAGGAGCGGAAGTTCAAGGCCCGGAAACAACCGTCCCGGAAGTTCCCGCCCCGGAAACTCCAGGCCCGGAAACTCCAGGCCCGGCAATGAGCGTCCCGGTGCCAAGCCCTATGTGAAGCGCAGCAACGCCAGCCAGGGCATGAGCGCAATGCTCCGCCGCAAACCCGTCGTCAATGGCCGTGCAGCGTCCTTCAGCGACGACGACACCGCAAAGACCGAAATCAAAGAGGTTGTGCGCCTCAACAAATACATCGCCAACTCCGGAGTGTGTTCCCGCCGTGAGGCCGACACTCTCATCCAGAGCGGCGTGGTGACCGTGAACGGCCAGGTCGTTACAGAACTCGGCACCAAAGTTAACGTCCTCACCGATGACATCCGCTTCAACGGCGAGCGTCTCAAGGGAGAGGACAAGGTCTATATCATCATGAACAAGCCCAAAGGTTATGTTACCACCGTCTCGGACCCCCATGCCGAGAAAACCGTGATGGAACTTCTCAAGGGCTGTCCGTCCAGGGTATTCCCCGTAGGACGTCTGGACAAGAACACCACCGGTGTCCTTATGTTTACCAACGACGGCGAGATGGCCGAAAAGCTCACCCATCCTTCCTACAACAAGAAGAAAATCTACCAGGTGGTGCTTGACGCCCCCCTGAGCCAGGAAGACCGCCAGAGGGTGCTCTCCGGCGTGGAACTCAACGACGGCGTCGTAGCCGCCGACGAACTGGAGTTCATCGACGAGAGGGACCACCGCCAGCTCGGAATCGAGATTCATTCGGGAAAGAACCGCGTGGTAAGGCGCATCTTCGAGTCGCTCGGCTATGAGGTGAGGGCTCTTGACCGCGTCTACTTCGCAGGCCTCACCAAGAAGGGCCTCAAGAAAGGCGACTGGCGCTATCTCACCGAGGGCGAAGTCAACATCCTTAAGATGGGAGCATACGTATAATGGCACACAGGGCAGGTTTCGTAAATATCATCGGCAACCCCAATGTGGGCAAGTCCACCCTGATGAACGCTCTGGTGGGTGAAAAGCTGTCCATAGTGACGGCCAAGGCCCAGACCACGCGTCACCGCATCATGGGCATCGTGAGCGGCGAGGACTACCAGATTGTCTATTCCGACACTCCCGGCATCCTCAAGCCCAACTACCGCCTCCAGCAGAACATGCTCAACTTCGTGGACACCGCAATCGGCGACGCCGACATTATCCTCTACGTCACCGACACCGTTGAAAAGGCCGACAAGAACGAAGCCTATGTCCGTAAGCTCAGCCAGCTGGAATGCCCCGTGGTGCTTGTCATCAACAAGATTGACATTTCCTCCCAGGAGGATGTGGTGAAGCTGATGGAGTGGTGGAAGGAGCAGCTGCCGAAGGCCAGGATTATCCCGGCGTCGGCCCGCGAGAACTTCAATCTGGAGAGCATTCTCCAGACGGTGAAGGAGCTCCTCCCCGAAGCTCCGGCCTGGTTCGACAAAGACCAGTTCACCGACAAGAACCTGCGATTCTTCGCGTCGGAAATCATACGCGAAAAGATATTCCTCAACTACGGCGAGGAGATTCCCTACTCCTGCCAGGTTGAGATAGAGTCCTTCCACGAGGGTGAGGACCGCTACGAAATCAGCGCCGTCATTTACGTGATGCGCGAGAGCCAGAAGGGCATCATCATCGGCAAGAAGGGCGCTGCCCTCAAAAAGGTGGGCACCGAGGCCCGCCTGGACATGGAGGACTTCTTCCAGAAGAAGGTCTTCCTTTCCACCTTTGTCAAAGTGGACCCGGACTGGAGGGAGAACCGCAAGGAGCTCCGCCGTTTCGGATATGAATTTTAACTGACTATGGCAGAAGACTGGGACGATATCGAGAAAAACGCTCCGGGAGAGGAACCGGAGGAAGAACTTGCCGAAGACGCCGTTTCGACGGGGCGCTTCGACAAGCTGCTGACAAGTGACAGCCGGAAGTTCAAGCTTTCCGGCATGTTCAAGGAGTGGTATCTGGACTATGCGTCCTATACCATTCTGGACCGGGCCGTGCCCCACATCGTGGACGGTCTGAAACCTGTCCAGCGCCGCGTTCTGCACACCATGTTCACCATGGACGACGGCCGCTACACGAAGGTTGCGAACATCGTGGGCCAGGCCATGCAGTACCATCCCCACGGCGACGCGTCCATACTCGGAGCCCTTGTCACCATCGGCCAGAAAGGCCTCGCAGTGGACTGCCAGGGTAACTGGGGCAACATCCTCACCGGCGACTCCAACGCCGCACCCCGTTACATCGAAGCCCGTCTGTCGAAGTTCGCCAAAGAGGTGATTTTCGACCCTAAAGTGACCCCCTGGATGACCTCATACGACGGCCGCAACCAGGAGCCCACCGAACTGCCCGTGCGTTTCCCCCTGCTGCTCGCCCAGGGCACTGAGGGTATCGCCGCCGGTCTTTCCTCAAAGATTCTGCCCCACAACTTCAATGAGCTGCTGGACGCTTCCGTAGCCATCCTGAAGGGTGAGCCCTTCGAGATTCTGCCGGATTTCCCCACCGGAGGCATAGCCGACTGCTCCCGCTACAACAAGGGCAAGCGCGGCGGCATGGTGAAGGTGCGCGCACGCATCAACAAGGTTGACAAGAGCACGCTCACCATCACCGAAATCCCCTACGGAAAAACCTCCCACGCCATTATCGACAGCATCCTCAAGGCCAAGGACAAGAAGAAGATCAATATCAAGAAAATCGAGGACATGACCACCGACAAGGTGGAAATCGTGATTCACCTTCCCAACGACGTGTCCCCGGACAAGACCATCGACGCCCTCTATGCCTTCACGGACTGCGAGACCAAGATAAGCCCCAACGCCTGCGTAATCAAGGAGAACAAGCCGGTGTTCCTCACCGTGGATGAAATCCTTGAATACGACACCTTCCACACCCGCGACATCCTGCTCCAGCAGCTGCAGGTGAAACTGGACGAGCTGGAGAACGACTGGCACTATTCCTCCCTCGAGCGCATCTTCTTCGAGAACCGCATTTACAAGGTTCTGGAGCAGAATCAGCTCAGCTGGGAAGAGCAGCTTCAGGACGTTCTGAACCAGATGCTCCAGTACCAGGACCTTCTCCACAGGCCCATCGTGATGGAAGACATCCTAAAGCTTGTGGAAAAGCCCGTACGCAAGATTTCCAAGTTCGACACCAAGGCCCTGGACGAGAAGATTTACGCCATCGAGGACCAGATGAAGGATGTCCGCTACAATATCGAGCATATCACGGAATTCACCATCGACTGGTTCAGGAGCATAAAGAAGAAGTATGGCAAGGCCTGGCCTCGCCTCACCGAAATCTCCTCCCTTGAGAATATCACCGTCACCAAGGTGGTGTCCAACAACGCCAAACTCTACGCCAACCTGGCGGAGGGCTTCGTGGGAATCGGCCTCAAGAAGGACGAGGGCGAGTACATCGGCGAGTGCTCAGACCTCAGCGAAATCATCGTCATCGGCAAGGATGGAAAATATCAGGTCACGAAGGTGAGCGACAAGGCCTTCTTCGGGAAGGACCTGCTCTGGGCCGGGGTGTTCAACCGCTCCGACGAAAGGACCATCTACAATGTCATCTATCGCGACGGCAAAGGTCCCGCCCACTACGCCAAGCGTTTCAATATCACCTCTGTAACCCGCGACAAGCTCTACGATATCACAACCGGTGCCGAGGGTTCCAGGATCCTCTGGTTCACCGTGAACCACAACGGCGAGGCCGAGACCGTGAAAATCGCCCTGAGGCCGCACAAGGGGCTCAAGAAGAATCAGCTGGAATGGGATTTCTCCACTCTGGCAATCAAGGGCCGCGCCTCCAGGGGCAATCTCGTCACCAAGTACGCAATTGCCCGAATCAGCCTGAAATCGAAGGGAGTAACCACTCTGGAAGGCAAGGACATCTGGTACGACCCGGACATCCAGCGTCTGAACGAAGACGGCCGCGGAGAACATCTCGGCAAGTTCGCGGGAGAAGACCGCGTGCTCGCCATCTTTGCCGACGGCAGCTTCTACACCACCAACTATGAGACGGTGAACAAGTACCAGGGCGACGTTATCCGCATCGAGAAACTGGACACCTCCAGAGTATACACCGTCCTCTACCGCGAAGGCTCCACCAAGGCCTTCTACATCAAGCGTTTCAGCTTCACCGAAAGCAACAACACCCCTCAGCTGTTCATCTCCGACAGCAAGGGCTCCCGCCTGGTGGACATCTCCTCCGACGAACGCCCGAGGGTGCTGCTCACCTTCGGCGGCAAGTTCGCTCACAGGGAGGCCGAAATCATAGCCGCGGAAGAATTCATCGGCAAGAAGGGCTTCAGCGCCAAGGGAAAGAAATGCAGCCCCTACGACCTCTCCGCAGTGGAATTCACCGAACCGGCCGAGCCGTTTGAACGCGAAGAGACTGAGCCGGAAGAGCCGGAAGGCCCCGTGGAAGTGGAAATCATGGAAGACATTCCGGAGATTGAGCTGCCTTCCGGCGACACTCCTTCGGCCGCATCCCTTCCGGGCGGCAATGACGACGCTCCCATCGACATGGGAGACTGGGAACCGACACTCTTTTAAACACTGATATTATGTACAGCTTCAAGAATCCCTTCATCGTATTCTTCAAGGAAGAGAATCACGATGGTTCAGTAGCACCCGGCGCAGAGAACAGCACCGAGGAATCCTTCCATCAGGAAAACACCCCCAAGGAAGAGGGCGCAAAGAAAACCCAGTCCGAAGTGGCCTCCAAACAGGACCTCTTCACCAAGCTCAAAAATTTATTCAAATAGGGCTAAATCAGCTCGTGATGTTCAAGGCGCCTTACCCGGCGCCTTTTTTTGTGGCGCTCCGGGAGGGGATGGCGCTCCGCGGGCGAATAATAAGGCCGACGCCCACGTCGCGCCATCCCCATCCCTTCGCACCTTCCCCGTTCTCGGCCTGCTGGCACCTTGTGCGCTTTCCGGTCCACCGATTGGACCGGAAGTGTCATTTTACCCCTGTTTTCGCTCCTTCCGGTCCTCGTGCTGGACCGGAAGCGGCACTATGTGTAGTAGTTGGAAAGGCATCCAGGCAAAAACCGGCCGGGGAGGAGAATATTTGCTGGGGGCGCTGCCCCCATAAATACCCCCTGCGGCTCCCGGGCTAGTATGTCCTCGGGACAAGCCCTC
>CAJOCS010000002.1 GCA_905233655.1 uncultured Bacteroidales bacterium
GCCCAAGTGCTGGTATTGAGCGTTGTCTTAGTCTCAATAGAAGGAATATTAGCGCGAAGTTCGAAAGGTATAGAGGAAGGGCCGTTATTAACGACTTCCTGATTGGCGAGATCCTGCTCTTTCTGGCAGGATGCGAGTGCAAATATGGATAATGCTGCACCCAAAATTGTTGAATACTTTTTCATTGTCTTCATTCTTGAGTGTTAAACATTATTCCTCATCTTCCCACCAGGATGAATTGCCTGATGTCCACCCATTAGCGCTCATGTTGCCGGAGGTGGTCAAAAATCCTTCCTCGAATCGTACCACGAGGACATCAGTTGTTGGAGCCTCATAGAGGCTTTTCTTTTTGTTCATATGCATATTGTTTTTAAAGGTTTATTTCCCCTCAGAGGCAGGCCCTCCCGCACCGTCTTAATTTCGACGATGTGGGCGCAAAAACGCACAATAAGAATCAATTATTCCGGGAAGAAATAGTGAAAATTTTGCTATATTTGTGGGAAATACGCAGTCTGATGATTATGAAAAAATTATTTATCGCAATTCTTGGCCTCGTGATGTTATTTGGCATCAATGCTTGCAACAAGTCGAATGAAACTGAACCCGAATCAGACCTCGACCTCACGGCGACGGCCTGGGCCGATAACGAGGGCACACTCTCGATAGCATTTCTTATCAACAACGGCATCAGCATGACCACGTCCAAGGATGGTTACACCTTTGTGCAGGGGACCTGCAGCATTAAAGGCAATACTGTCAAGGCGACATTTACAGACCGCCAGGACGGGATGGACACAGGCGGAATCAAGACGCTCGACACCCCTATAGAAGTGTCATTCACATTCAATCTGTCCAAAGACCAGAAAACGGCCACCATCCCCGGCGGCCTCAGCTTCCTTGGATATAATTCATCCATCAGCCTGAAACGCGTAAGATAGGATATTCCCTGTCATCTTTGTAACGCAATTGGATTTAACAATAAAAGGTATAATTTGTTATCTTTGGGTAAACTGCAAGAATAATCATGAAACGCTTACTTAAGATGACAGCTGCGCTGCTACTTAAGGCTCCTGTTTTCACAAAAGTAGTGAGATAAGAGATGAAATTCCTGTTGCTACTCGTCACGGCCGCCGTATATACGCTAAGCTCTCCCGACGGTTCCCTGGAGCTCAGTGTGAGCACCGGAGATGAAATCACTTACAGCCTCTCGAAGGACGGCACATGCGTGCTGGGCCCCTCACAGATAGCTCTCACGCTCACCGACGGCACCGCCCTCGGCGGCAAAGTGCGGAAAGTCCGCCGCGGCGAAACCGACCGCACCGTCGAGGCATTCGTATACAAAAGCGCCAGCGTTCGCGACCACTACAATTGGCTCACCCTCTCGTTCAGGAATTTCAATCTTGAATTCCGCCTCTACGACGAAGGTGCGGCCTACAGGATAGTCCCCACCCTGAAGAAAGCTTTCGACATAGAGCAGGAAACCGCCCAGTTCGTCTTCCCTGAAGATTTTCAGGCATGGCTGCCTTATATAGGGAAAAGCCAGAACTTCGGGACTTCGTTCGAATCAAGGTATACATTTAGCCAGCTGAGCGGCTGGGACGCGACGAAACTGGCCTTCCTTCCCGTACTGGTGGACGAAGGCGAATGCAAGGTTCTTCTCACGGAGTCCGGACTTACCAACTATCCGGGCATGTTCCTCGACAATCCCGGCGGAGCCACAACTCTTCAGGGAGTGTTCGCTCCAAGGCCGAAAATTAGGGAACAGGGCGGGCACAACATGCTGGAAATGGTTGTGAGAGAGCGCGAAAGCTTTATCGCAAGCTTCTCTTCGGCGGAGCCCCTTCCCTGGCGCATAGCCCTGGTCTCGAAAGATGACGGAGAGCTTCTCGAAAGCGATATGCCATGGCTGCTGGGAGCCGACCCGTCAGGTGATTTCTCCTGGGTGAAGCCGGGGAAAGTGGCCTGGGACTGGTGGAACGACTGGAACATATACAATGTCCCTTTCCGTGCCGGAATCAACAACGACACATATAAGTATTACATCGATTTCGCATCGGCAAACGGGATCGAATACGTCATCCTGGACGAAGGGTGGGCAGTCAATCTTCAGGCCGATCTCTTCCAGGTTGTACCCGAAATCGACCTTCAGGGACTGGTGGACTACGGAGCCGCAAAGAACGTTGGTATCATCCTCTGGGCCGGATACTGGGCTTTCGACAGGGACATGGAACACGTGTGCCGGCACTACTCCGCCATGGGCATAAAAGGCTTCAAGGTGGACTTTATGAACGCCGACGACCAGATGATGGTGAACTTCTATACGCGCGCCGCCGAGACAGCCGCACGCTATGGCCTGCTGCTGGATTTCCACGGCGCATTCAAGCCTGCGGGACTGCAGAGGACCTGGCCCAACGTGATTAACTTCGAGGGCGTTTACGGCCTCGAGAACATGAAATGGGATGCCCGCGGCGACCAGGTCACCTACGACGTAACCGTCCCCTTCATCCGCAACGTCGCCGGGCCGATGGATTACACCCAGGGCGCAATGCGCAATGCCAGCCGTAGTAACTACAGGGCGGTGTACAACGAGCCTATGAGCCAGGGAACCCGCTGCCGCCAGCTGGCGGAATACGTCGTTTTCTTCGCTCCGCTCACAATGCTCTGCGACTCCCCTTCCAACTATATGGCCGAGCCGGAATGCACCTCCTTCATCGCCGGCATCCCCACGGTATGGGACGAGACCGTGGCTTTGGAAAACTGCACCGGGGTATATGCCAGCGTTGCACGCCGCAGCGGCGATGTCTGGTATGTAGGCGCAATGACCGACTGGGATGAACGTTCCCTGGAGCTGGACTTTTCCTTCCTCGGAGAGGGGCAGTGGAGAATGGAAGTGTTCCGTGACGGGCCGAACGCCGCCAAAGCGGCGAGAGACTTCGAGCACATTTTCGAAGCCGTCCCCGCTTCACGCAAAATAACCGCCCCCCTTGCTCCGGGAGGCGGCTACACTGCACGTATTATCAGAATTGACTAGAGCTCTTCCTTCGCGAAGAACTTCCAGTGGAAGAGAATCAGATAAATGGCGCCGACGGTTACGCAACTGTCGGCAAAGTTGAACACGGGCTCGAAGAAGATGTCCCCGCCCATAAGCGGCACCCAGTCCGGCCATACCCAGAGGGGAAAATAGAACATGTCCACGACCTTGCCCTGCATGAACGGGGCGTAGTGGCCCAGGGAGGCGACGGCGGCGGGAGTGGACTCGCTGAAGATGAGACCGTAGAAGAGGCAGTCAATAATATTGCCAAGCGCACCGGCGGTGATGAGTGTGAGGCCCACCACTACCCCCGTGGGAACAGGTTTCTCCCGCTTCAGAAGCTTGGAAATCCACCAGCAGAGCAAGCCGAACAGGCCCAGACGGAAAAGAGTGAGGAGATACTTCCCCACAACTCCGCCCCAGGAAAGCCCGAAGGCCATGCCCTTGTTTTCCACAAACAGAATCTGGAACCAGTTGCCGAACACGGAGATGTGCTCCCCCAGCGACATATTGGTCTTGACCAGGATTTTTATCACCTGGTCAATCACCACCAGCACTGCACCAAGGACAAGCAGTTTTTGTCCTTTAGTGAGTTTCATTTGCGGCCGGTCTTTTCGAGAATGGCTTTACCTTCGATGGTAGTGGTGGCGTGGGGAACCAGACGGAGCCTCTCCTTGGGGATGAGCTTTCCGGTTACACGGCACACACCGTAGGTCTTGTTCTCGATGCGGACGAGAGCCGCCTCAAGATTCTGGATGAATTTGTACTGACGCTGTGCAAGTGCACCGGCCTCCTCTTTGGAGAGCTGGAATGCACCGTCGTCCTCCACGGTCTTGAATGTGGGAGCGGTATCCAGGATATCGTTTCCACCTGCGTGGGTAACGACTTCACGGAGAGTTGCGTACTCGGCACGTGCCTTCTCCAGCATTTCTACGATAATGGCGCGGAACTCTTCAAGTTCTTCGTCAGAGTAACGTGTCTTGGTATTCTCTTCCATAACTATGCGGTAATTTAACGTTTTACATAAATCTTAACTTCCTCTCCGTTCCATTCCACGCTCACGGCTCCATCCACGGCTTCATTAAGCGGACGGCATCCCAGGCTGCGGGAAAGCGTCTGGGCCGATACGTAGCCGGAGTGGACGGCAAGAGAGGCCTTTATATCTTCGGCATCGGCATAGATAACTGTGTCGATGCGGTCTGTTACTGCGAATCCGGTGTCTTTGCGGAGGTTCTGGATGCGGCTCACAAGCTCGCGGGCCGTGCCTTCGTTGCGAAGCTCGGGAGTGAGCTCCACGTCGAGTGCGACGGTTAGGGAACCCTCGGATGCCACAATCCAGCCGGGCATGTCCTCGGAGGAAATCTGGTAGTCCTCCGGAGTGAGGGAAACCTCGCCGCCGGGCAGGCCGAGGGTATAGTTTCCGGCCGCCTGGATGGCTGCGATGGTCTCCTGGTCCAGAGAAGCTATTGCGGCTGCAATCTCCTTCATCCTGGCACCGTATGTTTTGCCCAAAGTACGGAAATTGGGCTTGATCTTCAGAGTGAGAAGGGATGTCGTATCCTCCACGAATGACATCTCCTTGACGTTGATTTCCCCGAGGATGAGCTGTTTCACCAGGGAGAGCTGCTCACGGATGCGGTTGTCGATAACCGGAATGAGCACCCTGGCGAGCGGCTGGCGCACGGGGATGTGAACGCCCTTGCGAAGGCCAAGGACCAGCGAAGTGGCGGTCTGTGCGAGGGCCATCCTTTCCTCCAGCGAGCTGTCTATAAGGCCTTCCGAAGCCTTGGGCATAAGCGTGAAATGCACGCTCTCGGCTCCGGGCACGAGGTCGCAGTAGAGCTGGTCGCTGTAGAATGGAGCGATGGGGGCGCTGAGCATAGCCACGTCCACCAAAGCCTCATGGAGAGTCTGATAGGCGGCCATCTTGTCGGCACTCATATCTCCGGCCCAGTAACGCTTGCGGTTCAGCCTTACGTACCAGTTGGAGAGGTGGTCGCAGACGAAGTCCTGAATCAGGCGTCCGGCGGTGGTGAGGTCGTAATCCTCGTATGCGGCGGTGACGTCGCGGATGAGGGAATTCAGCTTGGAAATGATCCAGCGGTCGATTTCCGGCCTTTCGGCATAAGGAACGGCCGGGGCCGACGGATCGAAACCGTCGATATTTGCGTAAAGCGCAAAGAACGAATAGGTGTTGTAAAGGGTGCCGAAGAATTTGCGGCGCACCTCATCCACACCGTTTTCGTCGAATTTCAGGTTGTCCCAGGGCTGGGCGTTGGTGAGCATGTACCAGCGGAGGGCGTCGGCCCCGTAAGTGTCGAGGGCCTTGAACGGATCCACGGCGTTGCCGAGCCTCTTGGACATCTTGTTGCCGTTTTTGTCCAGCACCAGGCCATTGGAAATCACACGCTTGAAAGCGGGGGTACCGCTTATCATGGTGTGGATGGCGTGAAGGGTATAGAACCAGCCGCGGGTCTGGTCAACGCCCTCGGCGATGAAGTCGGCCGTTGCGCCGAAATCAGGGCTGCCAAGGCCTCGCAGGCCTTCCTGAGCATAAGGCATGGCGCCGGAATCGAACCACACGTCGATGAGGTCCGTTTCCCTCGCCATCTTCTTTCCGGATGCCGACACGAGGAAAATCCCGTCCACATAAGGACGGTGAAGGTCTATCTTCTCATAGTTTTCGAGGCTCATGTCCTCCGGATTGAAGCCCTTGTCCTTCAGAGGATTGCTCTTCATAATTCCGGCGGCCACGGCCTTCTCGATTTCACCATAAAGCTCTTTCACCGAGCCGATGCACTTCTCTTCCCTGCCGTCTTCCGTGCGCCAGATGGGCAGCGGAGTGCCCCAATAGCGGCTGCGGCTGAGGTTCCAGTCCTGGATGTTCTCAAGCCACTGCCCGAAACGGCCGGTGCCGGTGGAAGCGGGCTTCCAGAGAATCTCCTTATTCAGGGCAACCATCTCGTCCTTCACGGCCGATGCCTTGATGAACCAGCTGTCCAGCGGGTAATAAAGGACCGGAAGGTCTGTACGCCAGCTGTGAGGATAGCTGTGGACATGCTTCTGGACGCGGAATGCACGTCCGTCGGCCTTCATCATTACGCAGAGGTCTATATCCAGGGTGCCTTCTTCCTCTTCATGTTCGAAATACTGCCTGTAACCGGCTTTCACATAGCGGCCGGAGTATTCGGCATAGGAAGGATCCACCGTGGCGGCGAAGGCGGGATCCATGTCCTCGAGACGCATGAAACGTCCCTGGCGGTCTACCTGGGCCTGGGGATTGCCGTCCTTGTCTACAGGCATGATTGCGCCGATTCCGGCGGCGGCTGCAACCCTCTTGTCGTCGGCGCCGAAGGTGGGTGCGATATGTACGATACCGGTACCGTCGCTGGTGGTGACGTAATCACCGGAAATCACGCGGAATGCGTCTCCGTCCGGACGGAACCACGGAATGAGCTGATGATAGCGGATGCCCACGAGCTCGCTGCCCTTGAATACTCCCGGAAGGACCTTGTAAGGTACGAGTTTGTCGCCCTTGACGTAGCTCTCGAGAGGAAGCTCTGCGGCCTTGGGATTGAACCATGCGCCCAGAAGCTCCTTGGCAAGCACATACACTGCGGGTTCTCCGCTGTAAGGGTTGAACGAGAGCACGCGGATGTATTCAATGTCCGGGCCCACGCACAGCGCAGTGTTTGAAGGAAGGGTCCAGGGAGTGGTGGTCCATGCAAGGAAGAAAAGCGGGAAGGTTTCCGTGCCGAAAAGCGGCTGGGAGGCGCCATCCTTGATGAGCTCGAACTGGACGGTTGCCGTGGTGTCGGTAACGTCCTTGTAGCAGCCGGGCTGGTTGAGTTCGTGGGAACTGAGGCCGGTGCCGTCGGTGGGAGAATAAGGCTGGATGGTGTACCCCTTGTACAGGAGGCCCTTGTCGTACATCTTCTTCAGAAGGTACCAGAGGGTCTCGATGTAGCGGTTGTCATAGGTGATGTAGGGGGCGTCCATATCCACCCAGTAACCCACCCTTTCGGTGAGGTTCACCCACTCACGGGTATATTTCATGACCTCGGTGCGGCAGGTGGCGTTATACTCTTCCACACTTACCTTTGTGCCGATGTCGGCCTTGGTGATTCCGAGTTTTTTCTCGACGCCGAGTTCCACCGGAAGTCCGTGGGTGTCCCAGCCTGCACGGCGGCGCACCTGGTATCCGGTCTGGGTCTTGTAGCGGCACACGGCGTCCTTGATGGAACGGGCCATCACATGGTGGATACCGGGCATGCCGTTGGCAGACGGCGGGCCTTCAAAGAATATGAACGCCGGAGCACCCTCGCGAAGTTCAGTGGACTTCTCGAAGGCATGCATCGTTTTCCACCTCTCAAGCACGCTGTGGCCGGTTTCCGTAAGATTCAGTGTCTTATATTCTTTGAATGTCATGATTTTTTCTCTAATTTTGCACCGTCTTTAAGACTGCAAAGATAAGCATTTTTAATGGAATAATGAACACTCTCGACATAGTCATAATCCTGCTTGCCCTGCCGGGTGCGATACACGGCTTCCGGAAGGGTATTCTCGAGCAGGTAATATCCCTGATAGGGCTTGTCCTGAGCGTATTTCTAGCATTCCAGTTCTCAAAGCTTCTAAGCCGGTGGCTCCAGCCTTTCCTCGCCGTAAACGAGAGCGTACTCAACGTGATCGCCTTCATAGTCATCCTCATCGGCGTATGCGTGGGTGCGTTTTTGCTGGGGCGTCTTCTCACCAAGGTCGCGGAGATGGCAATGCTCAGCACGGCCAACAAGATTCTGGGGGCGCTGGTGTCGCTCCTGGTCTCGGCCCTTATAATGGGGGTTTTCGTGATAGCCTTCGACACCCTGAACATAAAGTTCTCCCTGGTGAACGAGGCCTGGCTCGACCGCTCCGTCCTATATGGACCCCTTAAAGACTTTTCCTACTTTGTGTTCCCCTATCTCAAACAATTGTTGTTCAAAGGATAATGGCAAGGATTCTACTGATAGAAACGGCTACCGCAAGCCTTTCCGTGGCGCTTTCCGTCGACGGGAAAGTCACCGTCCAGCGCATCGCGGACTCCCCCCGCCAGCAGGCGGCACTTACCGCTCCGCTGATTAAAGAAGTACTCGACAGCGAAGGCCTGAAGGTGAAAGACTGCGACGCCGTCTGCCTAAGCAAGGGCCCGGGTTCCTATACCGGCCTTCGCGTGGGCAGTTCCACCGCAAAGGGTCTTTGCTTCGGCGCAGGTATTCCGCTAATCGCAGTCGGCACTCTTGACACTATTGTGGCAGGTGTGAAGGATGCGGCCGATTTCCACCGCATAGTTCCCATGATTGACGCGCGCCGTATGGAGGTCTACTGCGCCTGTTTCTCCCCCTCAGGAGAGCGTCTTTCAGAGGTCGAGCCCTTGATTATTGACGAGAATTCTTTCGCAGGCGAGCTCTCCGGCGGCCCAGTCCTTTTCATAGGCGACGGCGCCCTCAAATGCCGGAGCGTAATCAACTCCTCAAACGCACACTTCCGTGAAGCCTTCCCCATGGCTGCCGATATGGCCGCACTTGCGGAGAAGGCCTTCAAGGAAAAACGTTTTGAGAATACGGCTTATTTCGAGCCCTTCTACCTGAAGGACTTCGTCGCCGCCCTGCCCCACAACAAGCTTTTCTAAAATCCGGATCCTAAAGTTTCCGACGGAGATACTGGCGGATGGACTCGGCGTCGGAGACGCGGGCGTCGGGATCTATTTCACCGTTTACGATGAACCAGGCCATGGGAAGGTCGGTTACACCGTATGAGCTCACGTAGGGAGAATAGGCGCTGCGGATGTCACAGACATTCACCCACTGGAGATTCTGGTTGCGCACGGCCGCGGCCCAGGCGGATTTGTCGGAATCCAGCGACACGGCGTAAATCTCCAGTCCGCGGGGATGGAACTCATTGTAAATGGGAATGAGCGCATCCATGTTGAACATTTTCTGCTGGGCGGTACTGGCCCAGAAGTAGAGCATTATCACCGGCGCATCCACCTCCGAGAGCTTGATATTCGTACCCTCCATTCCGGGAAGGTCTATGTCGATGTATCCCACGACGTCGGCCCCGGCGATACGGTTCCCAAGTTCCATGGCATTCATGCGGGAAACGGCCTCGGCCTCAAGCGCGGCCACATAACGGGACTCAGGATAAACGCTGCGGAGCGAATCGCAGATTGTGCGCATCATGATTCCGTCGGTGGGCTGGCTGAACACGGGAAGAGTCTCGTTCACCTGCTGGAACAGAACGGGAACAACGGTGAGCGAGTGGCTGTGGGTCATCACATAGGTCATGCGGTCCCTGTAATACTCCACGAAACGGCGCGACAGGGCGGCGTCGGGGGTGGATTCAGTGAGAAGAATCCGGCTCATGTCCCTTATGAAAGAAGCGTAGGAGTTCTCCACATTCTGGAGGAGCTGGCTCTCATCCGAGCCGAAGACGCTGTAGGCACCAAGAGTATCGGTTTCCACACGGACATTATCGCCGCCGTCCAGAAGGAGGGAGGCGATGCGACGGTCTCCGTAGAAAATATAGATGAACTCGGGATTGCCCTTCTTGATTTCCGGGCAGAAACGGAAGGCTCCGGCGGCGTCGGTACGGACGGTATCCAGGGTCCTGTAATAGTTCAGTTCCAGGACCTTTACGGTAAGGCGCTTGTCTGCTCCGTCCGTTACCACTCCGTTGATAACGGTCTTATTCCTGCCGCAGGACAGAGCCACGCATACGGCAAACAGGACTGCAAATACCCTAAAGCTTTTCATATTCTTCCAGAATTGCATCTGCGATTGCCTGCATCACGGCAGGTTCAAGCTGCAGTTTGGGTTTACGGAAATCCATATCTCCCTCGCTCTGGAGAGGCACCAGATGTATGTGAGTATGAGGCACTTCCATGCCAAGCACGGCTACGCCGATGCGCTTGCAGGGGATGGCGTTCTTCATGGCCGTTGCAACCTTGCGGGCAAAGGCCCAGAGGCCTTCGTAAGTGGCGGCGTCCAGATGGAAGATGTAGTCGTCCTCTACGTTTTTGGGGATCACCAGAGTATGGCCTTCGGCGAGCGGGGAGATGTCCAGGAATGCGTAGAAGTCTTCACTTTCGGCGCATTTGAAGGAAGGGATTTCGCCCTTGGCGATTTTAGTGAAAATGGTTGCCATCAGAGGGAAATTTCAAGGATTTCAAACTTCATCACGCCGCTGGGAACCTGTGCTTCGACGGTCTCGCCCTTGCCATGGCCGATGAGAGCCTTGGCGATGGGGGTGGTTGCAGCCAGCAGGCCCTTGGAGAAATCGGCCTCGGTTTCGGGAACAATCTGGAAATTCATCACCATCTTGTTGGCGAGGTTCTTCACCTTCACTTTGGAGAGGAGCTGCACCGAGTCGGCCGAGAGTTTGCTCTCGTCGATGACGCGTGCGTTTGCCACCTTGTCCTTAAGACGTGCAATCTTCACTTCCAGAAGGCCCTGGGCGTCACGTGCGGCGTCGTACTCGGCATTCTCCGAGAGGTCTCCCTTCTCCCTGGCTTCTGCGATCGCCGCAGAAATCACCGGCCTCTGTGCCAGTGCATCGGCGAGTTCCTTCTTCAGCTTGTCAAGACCCGCCTGAGTCATATACTCTAACTGTGCCATATCTGTATTATTGTTTTGTCGTCAAAAAAACGAGCCGACGGCCATTTGACCGGCCGCCGAACTGCATCTGTGACAAAGATACGAATTTAAATTTGGATTTCCAATTTATCGAGAATGAGCTGCTCGCGGAGTGCCTCGAGGGAGGGGAACTTGCGCTCGTCGCGGATGCGGCGGATAAAGAGCAGCTTCAGAGGCAGGCCGTAGATATCCTCGTCAAAGTCGAGTATGTGGGTCTCGATAGTGGGTGAGCCGCCACCCACGGTGGGTCTCACGCCAATGTTGCACATGCCCCTGTATTCCTTTCCAAGCACCTGAACATCAACGGCATAGACTCCCCTTGCGGGAACCAGTTTCAGAGGTTCGTAAAGCCGTATATTGGCCGTGGGAAATCCTATCGTCCTTCCCTTCCTGTTGCCCGCGACCACCACTCCGTGCAGCCCGTACTTATACCCCAGCATCCCGTTCGCAAGCTCAATATCCCCCGCCTCCAATGCCTTACGGATCTGAGTGGAGGAGATTCCGCTGTCCGTACACTGCGCCACAACAATCTCGGCCGCAGCAGTATTGATTTTCCCGGCAGTAAGCTTGTCTGAACCTATCCTGTTGTCATAGCCCATTACAACGAGTCCTGCTCCGAAACGTTCGCTGAGGAGCTGCAGGTACTCCCTTGCCGTCAGGGATGCGAATTCCCGGGTGAAAGGCAGGACCTCAACCCTGTCCACGCCCATGGAGAGCAGCATTTCCTTCTTCTCCTCGAGCGAAGACAGCAGACGGAAATCCCGTGCGTCCTGCTGAAGTACGGCACGGGGATGGGGCCAGAAAGTGACCACGATGGCCTCCTCACCCCTGGAACGGGCTTCGGAGACCAGCGTGTCAATCACAAGACGGTGCCCGAGGTGGACACCGTCGAAAAAACCTGTTGTTACCGCGGTCCTATCCACTTCACACATTCAAAGTCCTGACGGTGTGCAAGCAGCGGATTCTTGGCGAAGACGCGGGCCTCGACCTGGTAGGCACCGGTCTTTTCGGGCAGCATGCTCACCTCGTATTTAGCCACGCCGTCCTTGAAGTCTACGGCAGTGTACTCCTGGACATCCACGATGTGAAGGTGTCCGTGGGCGTCGGTCTGCGCGAGCACGAGCTCGAGGCCCACATCCTCCGGAGTGAGGTCTCCAAGCTGGAGGGAAACCTCCGACTTGAACTGGTTGGCCATGGTGAGGTCGTAGGACGTCTGGGGATTGTTGAGGGAGAGCACCCTCACATTCTCCCACTCACGGCGCACATGCTTCTTCCAGGCGGCAATCTGGCGGGCAAGCTTGAAGGAATCGGCCTTGAACTTGGTAACCCTTTCGGCCTGAGGAGCATAGTACTGGTCAATATAGTCCGAGAGCATGCGGTTGGTGGTGAAATTGCAAGCCACCTTGGCAATGGTGTTCTTGATGTATCCAACCCACTCGGCGCTGCGTCCGGTGGTACGGTCCACATTGTAGTATGCCGGAGCGATGTCGTTCTCCAGAATCTGGTAGATAGTTGCGGCGTCCAGCTCGTTCTGGAAGTTGTTGTCGTCGTAGGCCTGTTCGATGGGAAGAGCCCAGCCGGCGCCTTCCTTGTAACCTTCGACCCACCATCCGTCGAGCACGGAGAAGTGCATGGTGCCGTTCATTGCGGCCTTTTCACCGGAAGTACCGGAAGCCTCCTGAGGACGGGTAGGATTGTTCATCCACACATCCACGCCCTGGACCATACGCTTTGCGAGCGTGATGTCGTATCCGGGAATGAAGACAATCTTGCCGATGAAACGGGGATCCTTAGAGATGTCCACAATCTGCTTGATGAGGTCCTGACCGGCCTTGTCGGCGGGATGGGCCTTTCCGGCGAAGAAGAACTGGACGGGCTGGGCGGGATTGTTCACAATCTTGTCCAGACGGTCAAGGTCGCGGAACAGAAGCGTCGCCCTCTTGTAGGTTGCGAAACGGCGTGCGAAGCCGATGGTGAGCACATCATCGCGGAGAGTGTCCAGGATGGTCACCAGCTCGGAAGGGCTGTAGTGGTTGGAGATGCTCTTGTCCTGAAGACGCTCGCGCACGAAGCGGATGAGTTTGCTCTTGAGGAATTTCTTGGTATTCCAGACATCGGCGTCGGGAAGGCCGTACACGCCCTCGAAGCAGCTCTTGTCGTAGTGATGGGTGGCGAATGCCGGGCCGAACACCTTGGCATGCAGGGGTTTCCACTCAGGAGCGGTCCATGTGGAATAGTGTACGCCGTTGGTTACATAGCTCACGAAGAGCTCCTCCGGCAGATAACCCGGATACATGTGCGAGAAGATTTCCTGGCTCACCTTTCCGTGAAGCATGGACACACCGTTCACGTTCTGGGAAATGTTGGCGGCGAGGTTCGACATTGAGAACTTCTCGTGGATGTCCAGAGGATTGTCCTTACCGAGCGACATCAGGGTTTCCCAGTCAATCTTGAGACGGGTGGGATAATGGCCGATGTACTGGCGGAGCATGCCCTCCTCAAAGGCGTCGTGGCCGGCGGGAACCGGAGTATGGGTGGTGAACAGCGAACTGGCGCGCACCACTTCCAGAGCCTCGGAGAAGTCGAGATTATCCTTCTCAATATACTCGCGCAGGCGCTCCAGGCCGATAAAGGCCGCATGTCCCTCATTGCAATGGTAGACCTGGGTGTCGATTCCCAGCTTGCGAAGGGCGCGGATACCGCCCACACCCAGAAGGAGCTCCTGTTTCAGACGGTTTTCCCAGTTGCCGCCGTAGAGGTGATAGGTCACCTCGCGGTCCTCGGGAGTATTGGCTTCGAAGTCGGTGTCCAGCAGGTAGAGGTCGGTACGGCCGACTTCCACCTTCCACAGGCGGGCCGAGAGGTTGCGGCCGGGGAAAGCCACCATGACGGTGACCCAGTTGCCGTCGGCATCCATGACGGGAGTGGCGGGAATCTTGGTGAAGTCCTGGGCGTCGTAATTGGCCACCTGGTATCCCTGTCCGGAAAGGACCTGGGTGAAGTAACCGAAACGGTAGAGGAGGCCCACCGCCACAAGGTTCACGTTCATGTCGGAAGTTTCCTTGAGGTAGTCGCCCGCAAGGATACCCAGACCGCCGGAATAAATCTTGAGCGAAGTGTCCAGGCCATACTCCATGCAGAAGTATGAAACGGAGGGGCCTGTGCGTTTTTTCTTCGCGGCCATGTAGGTGTCGAATTCATCGAGCACACGCTTCATGCGGGCGAGGAATTCGTCATCCTCCGACAGCTGCTGGAAACGCTTGATACTCACGGTGTCGAGCACCACGAGCGGGTTGTGTCCGGAATGGTGCCACACCTCCGGGTCGATGGACTTGAAGAGGTCCTTGGCGCTCTCGTTCCAGCACCACCAGAGGTTCTTGGAAAGCTTCTCCAGGCGGGAGAGCTTTTCAGGAAGATGGCGTGTAACGAGAATGGTACGCCAGTTGGGGTTGACTATATCGGTCTTGATATACTGCATCGTTTTTTCTTTCACTTTATAGGAATCGATATTGCCCGCAAGTTTGTTGAGGGCAAGGGAATACGCTTCCTCATAATACACAATCTGATTTTCCCAAAGGGCAATCTGGGCTACTTCCCGCGCGTTCTCGCGCCACAGGGGACGCTGGGCCGAATCCAGCGAGGCGATTTCGCCGATACGGGCCACAACGCCGTCCACGACCTCGCTGTAATTGCTGTCGGAACGCTTGAGCACAGTGATTCCGGGGTGCTCTCCCTTGTAGCGGTTAAGCACCCAGAGGCCGAATCCGGCAAGGGTCGTAGTGAGAGTGGGAACGCGGAAAGCGAGCGCCTCCAGCGGAGTATAGCCCCACGGCTCGTAATACGAGGGGAACAGAGCCAGGTCGAGCCCGCAGAGAATATCGTAATAGGGAATATTGAATACGCCGTCATTGCCGTTGAGATATGAAGGAATGAAGTAGACCTTCACCTTGTCTCCCAGCGAATTCACCAGTCCGGTCTCGCGGAAGCGGCGGGTAATGATGTCGTAATCGCTGTTCTGAAGATAATGGGATGTCTGGGTATGGTAGCTTTCCTCACCGTCTCCGGCAAGTTTCGCCTGGACGGCCTTGTCCGGACCGTGATGGCCGGAAGGAATCATAATGAACGCCTGGATGCTGCGTCCGGAATAGTCCGAACGATTCAGACGGTCAAGTGCGTCGATAAAAACGTCGATTCCCTTGTTCCGGAATTCATACCTTCCTCCTATGCCGATGAAAATGGCATTGTCCGGCACCACTTCCCCGCTCATTGCGGTAGCAACCTGGACCAGACGCTCGCGGGCCGTGTCGTGAAGGCGCGTATAGTCCTCGTCGCTGGCGGGAGTGAAACTGTTCTCGAAGCCGTTTGGGGTTACGATATCCACGGGGCGCTCGAGGAAGCACGCACATTCACGGGCGGTGATTTCGCTCACCGTGGTGAAGACATCGGCGTTCTGGGCGGCCTTCTTCTCCAGCGAATGAAGGGCCACCACATTGAAGCGGCGGGCCATTTCATCGCCGTTGTACCCCTCCATGTTGTCATAGAGGTTGAGGTTGTTGCCTGCAAGGCAACGTCCGACAACCGTAGCATGGGTGGTGAAGACGGTGCTCACGGGAATCTTCGATTTCTTCAGCTGAAGCACGCCTGCGCCGGTCTGCCATTCGTGGAACTGGGCCACGATCCTGTCGGCCTGCTGCAGATTGTAGCTCCAGAAACTCTCGATCACCTTGCCGGCGGCATAGCCGAAGAGGGCGCTCTCCTTGTAATCCCAGTTCCCTGAAATGGAATCCACGCCGAAATCCTTCCAGTAGCCTGTGAGAATGTCGTCGCACTGGGTAAGATAGTGCTTGAAATCCACCAGGATGGCCAGGGGCTTTCCGGGAATGTTCCATTTACCTATACGCACGCGCAGGCCTTCTGAAGCGGCCTGGCTCTTCCACGAACGGTAGAGCATAGGGTCTTCCAGAAAGTCGGGATTGTCTGCGCGGTGCATCCATACATCCGGACCGATTAGAATGTGGTGCCTTCCCAGGCGCGACTGGAGGTGCAGTGCCTTGGTCGCGATAACCGTATAGATTCCGCCAACCTTGTTACATACCTCCCAGCTTACTTCAAACAGGTAGTCCGGAGTCAAAATCTCCTTTTTTGTCATTTGGTTTTCTTCACTGTTCTCTTACGCACAGGCTTCTTGGCGGCGGGGGCCACCTTGAGCTCTTCCTGAACCGTTTCCTTCACATCCAGGGCCGCACGCTTTTCGTCCAGTCGGATCTGGAAGTCGGAAATGACATTCATATAGTTGATGAAAGCCTCGTAGGGAGTGTCGTAAGGGTTAAAGTACTTATGCACCTCTCCGTCGGAGAAGAATTTGGTGCACATATAATAGAAATGGTCGCTCTCCTGAAGGTGACCCCAGTCTTCGTAAAGGTCGGGATCGTTCACGATGGCTAGCTTCTCCTTCATGGCGTAGACCTTCTTGAAGGCCTCGCTCTGGAGTTCGTTGCCGAGCCATGCGGTAACGTCGCGCTCTTCATCGGCCCAGGAGATGGTGTCCTCGACGTCGATGTCGGAGACGGCCTTGTGCTTCTTCACTGCCTCGGTGGGAGTGACGAAACCGAAGGTGCCGTCGGCAAGGACAGCGGCGGGAAGGGCCTTCATGAAATCGAAAATTCCGCTTTCGGCGCTCTGGTGCTCGCCGAAGGTCTCGTAGTCCATGAACAGGTTCACGATTTCACCTTCTTTTGCATTCTCCTTCATCCAGCCCACATACTGCTCTGCGGTAACCTTGTTGGCGGCGAAGCGGAAGGCGATGTCGTCGGAGAGGGTGTAGTTGCGGAGCAGGAGTTTCAGACGGGGCTGGGTGGCGCCGGTGTACACGAAGTTGGGGCTCTGCCAGCCCATGATGTGCTTTGCACCCTCCGTGAGCATGGTCTTGTAACCCATTTCGTAAACGAGTTCGCCGATGCCGTTGTCGTAGATGAGCTCGGTGTTGCGGAAAGCGGTGGGCTTCACGCCGAAGAGTTCCTCAATCTTGGCGGCGTGCTTTGCCACCTGGTGACGGAACTCGGAATCGCTGCCGAGAGAAGCAAGCGAATGATAATACGTCTCTGCCAGAAATTCCACCTTTCCGGTGGCGGCGAGGGCGCGGAAACTGTCTATCACCTCGGGTGCGAACCTCTGGAACTGGTCCAGGGCGCTGCCGGAAATGGAATAGGCAATCTTGAATTTGCCCTTGTTCTTGTTGATGAGCTCCAGCATGAGCTGGTTCATGGGCAGATAGCACTTCTGCGCAACACGGCGGAGAATGGTGCGGTTGGCAAAGTCATCATAGTAATGGGAATCCTTGCCGATATCGAAAAATCTGTAAAGGCGGAGTCTGGTGGGCTGATGGACCTGGAAATACAGGCAGATGCTCTTGGTTGCCATAATATCTTATTTTACTACTGATTCATAAACTTTCTTCAACTTGGCGGTAGCGCCGTTCCATTTGAGGGCGTTCACCTCGTCATAACCCATCTTTGCGGAGAAGTCCGCGAGGGCGGGATAACTCAGGAGGGCGTAGATGTCGTCGGCCATGGCGTCCACATCCCAGAAGTCCACCTTGAAGGCATACTGCAGCACCTCGGCGGCGCCGGACTGTTTGGAGATGATGGAAGGAACGCCCGTACGCATTGCCTCCAGAGGAGAAATGCCGAAAGGCTCGGAGATTGACGGCATGATGTAGACGTCCGAAAGGGCGAACATCTTCTGCACGTCGGCTCCGCGGAGGAAGCCCGTGAAATGGAAGCGGTCGCTGATGCCCAGACGTGCCGCATGACGAATGCAGCGGTTCATCATGTCTCCGCTGCCGGCCATCACGAAGCGCACGTTCTTGGTGCGTTTCAGGACCTTTGCGGCGGCCTCGATGAAGTATTCAGGGCCTTTCTGGTAGGTGATGCGGCCAAGGAAGGTGACTGTCTTTTCCTTGACTCCGCGCTCGACCTCCAGGTTCTCACGGCCGCTGAAGTCTACGGCGTTGTGAACCGTGACCACCTTTGCAGGATCGATTCCGTAACGGTTAATAACGATATTGCGGGTGAGGTCGCTCACGGTAACCACCCTGTCGGCGACCTCCATGCCCTTGCGCTCGATGGCGAAGACGCGGGTGTCGATGTTGTCCACGCTGCCACGGTCGAAGGAAGTGGCGTGCACATGGATGACGAGGGGTTTTCCGGTGAGTTCCTTGGCGGCGATTCCGGCGTAGTATGTGAGCCAGTCATGGGCGTGGATGACGTCGAAGTCGTTCTTGCGCTGAAGGGCGATGGTGCCGCCCACCATGGCGTAGCGCGCCACTTCCTCCATGAGGTTGGCGCCGTACTTGCCGGAGAACTTGTACTTCTGGCCGTAGCTCACGGAGAAGTCCTTTACCTGGCGCTTGCGGTCTTCTTCCACCAGGCGCGAGAACTCCTCAGGGTCTGCGTACGGAACCATATTGGTGCCGATGTGGATGAATTTCACCTTGTCCAGGTATTCCTCTACCGACTCGGACACGGTGTCCACCGGAACGTCCGAAGCGTTTATGATGGTTGTTGCGCTCTGGTCTTCGTCTCCCGACGCAGAAGGCATCACGAAGAGGGTTTCCACGCCGTTGTAGGCAAGGCCCTTTACGATACCTTCGCATGCTGTTCCAAGACCGCCTGCGATGTGGGGAGGGAACTCCCATCCGAACATAAGTACTCTCATAGCTTTATTCCTCCCTGTATTTAGCAATCAACCAGTTGATGTTCAGAAGAGCGGCCGTCGTCATGGCGGAAGAGACGGCGCCGTGGGCCTCGTGAGGCGGGTCTCCGTCATACAGTTCGGAGAAGGCGCCCACACCGTGCTTCGACAGATCCTCGTAGAAGCCTTCGGTGAGCCATTCGGCCCTCTTGATGAAGTTCTTCCCCATCATGTTGAAACTGGCGTAGCAGTACTGGGCCAGCAGGAAGGGGAAGGCGCAGCCGTTGTGGTAGGCCAGGTCACGGTCTACCTGCGAGCCCTCGTACACGCCTTTGTAACGTACGTCGCGGGGCGAGAGGGAACGGATGCCGCGGCGGGTCACCAGCTCGGCGTTCACGATGCGCATAACCTCGCTGATAATCTCGTCGGAGATGGGTTTGTAGTCCAGCGAAGCGGGCCAGAGCATATTGGGACGGAGTTCCATGTGCTGGCCGCCGTTGTCCACGTAGTCGGCAAGGAAGCCAAGGGAAGGATTCCAGAACGTGTTCTGGTAGTTCTTCTCGATGAGTTCCTTCACCGGAGTCCACTTCTTTACGAATTCGCCCTTGCCTTCCATTTCGATGGCGAAGCAGATGGCATTGTACCAGAGGGCGTTGGTGTCCACCTGATAGCCGGCGCGCTCGGTGACGGCGCGGCCGTTGATGTAGGCGTTCATCCAGCTGAGAGCGACTCCGTCCATCTGAGCCCAGAGAAGGCCGTTGGGCTGCATTGCAACCTCCACCCTGTGACCGGGCAGGTAGCTCTCGATAATTCCCTTGAGGGTGGCACCGTATTTCTTCCATACCGCCTTGGGCTTTGCGCCGTAGGCGATGTACTGCTGGAGCGTCACCGCCATGTACAGAGGCGCCTCCACCTGGGTGGTACGGCGGAACAGGCGCTCCTGCTCGGCCGCAATCAGGTTGTCGAGGATTTCCTCGAACTCGGCCGGGTCGTTCTTGCCGTAGAGGGCAAGGCCGGCGAGCGACTCCAGGGTCTCGCGAAGGAGGCCCGAATACAGCCAGCTGTAACCGGCGACTATCCTCTTGCGTCCGCCGTCGTCACGAATGAGGGAATCGGCGGCGCGCACGAGCTGGTCGTGGAACGAAGTGATGGGGCCGATTTTTTCCACCGTCGCGGCGAAACGGCGCTTGAGTCCGGCGGGAGTGCAGGGCTCCTCGGCGCTTGCCGAAAGGACAATGCTGTCGCCGGGACGGAGCTCGGTCTCGAAGGTGCCGGGCACCAGGAGGTCCTCCCTGCAGTCGAAACCGCGGCGCATCTCGTCGGAATAGGTAATGCCCTTGTACCAGACGGGATTGTGCTTGTACTCGCTCTTGCTGCTGAGCTGGAGGTTCAGGTCCGGGAAACCTTCATACAGGTTGAAGGCCGCTCCGCCGGGGATGTCGTCATAGTCCGTGCGGGCAACGGGATTCTCGTGGGTGAGATCGTGCACGCGGCGGAAGGAAAGGAAGGGTTTGAGCTCCAGCTTCACCTTTGCAGGTGCTTTAACAAGCTCATACTTAACGAGAAGCTGGTTCTTGTCCGGGACGAGGGCCAACTGCTTGGTGAACACCATCTCGCCTATCTTGTAGGTGACGGTGGGAACCGGGTCCGCATCAAAATCCACGATGTACTTGTGACCGCGGGGCTCGTAGATGTCTCCATAGCAGTGAATGCCCAGATTGAAGCGCTTGCCCCTGAGGGTAAGGCTCTCATCCATGGAAGACAGGAGCATGTAGCGGAAACCGTCGAACTTCTCCACGGGCACTGCCAGCAGGCCATGATAGCGGCGGGTGTTGCAAGTGACGATGGACGTGTTGCAGAACGCACCGGTCTTCGACGGGAGGATGATTTCCCGGCGAAGCGAGTACGACAGGTTCACCAGTTCAGACTTGTTGAATTTCAAAAAAGCCATAAATATCGATATTATACTTGCTTCAGCACAATTGCGCAACGAGCGGGCAGATAGAGCTTGAGCGTGGCCCTGTATGCCTGATTGCCGTTGGGCGAAACTTCGGGCAGGGTAAAATGATGTTCTCCGGTCTTTATACGGGCAAAACCGTTGAAGCGGAGTTCATCACTATCCAACACATCCACCCATTCTCCCGCGGGGGCCGCAAAGCCGTAATCCGCGAATGAACCGGTGGCCGAAAAATTCAGCGCAAAGATACAATTTTTACGCTTGAAAATCAAGATTTTCTTTTGTTCATCCTGCACGAGGAGCTCGGGTTTGGAGAAGAGCAAGCGTTCCTGGCGGATGAGATGTACCATCGCCTCATCGAAATTGCGGAGAAAACCGTAGCGGAGATAATCCGGCTCGGCGAGGGACCACTGCCGGCGGGCATGTTTGAACGACCATCCGTTCCCTTCTCGGGGGAAGTCTATCCATTCGGGATGGCCGAATTCGTTGCCCATGAAATTGAGATAACCGTCTCCGGCGGTGCCGGCGGTCACCAGGCGTATCATTTTGTGGAGGGCGATTCCCCTGTCCACTATCGGATTCTGCGATTCGGTGTTCATGGAGAAATACATCTCCTTGTCCATAAGGCGGAAGATGAGCGTCTTGTCGCCCACCAGGGCCTGGTCGTGGCACTCGGCATAGGAGATGGTCTTTTCGTCGGCCCTCTTGTTGGTAAGCTGCCACCAGATTTCCCCTACGGACCACTGCTCGTCGGAGAGGGTCTTGATCCATTTGATCCAGTTGTCGGCGACGCCCATGGACATGCGGAAATCGAAGCCCACGCCGCCGGTGTCGAGAGGCGCCGCCAGACCGGCCATTCCGGAAACATCCTCGGCAATGGTGAAGGCATTCTCCGACATCTCGTGCACGAGGATATTGGCAAGGCCGAGATAGGTTACAGCATTCTCGTCCACACCGGAGTCGAAGTAGAGCCCGTATGAGCCGAAATCCTTCCCCAGACCGTGGTCCCAGTAAAGCATGGAAGTGACGCCGTCGAAACGGAATCCGTCGATGTGATACTCCTCCATCCAGTATTTCACGTTGGAAAGGAGGAAGTATTTGGTCTCGTCCTTACCGTAGTCGAAGCAGCGGGAGCCCCAGGCGGGATGCCTGCCCTGAGGGCCGCTGTAGAAGTACAGATGGTCCGTTCCGTCGAACAGCGAAAGGCCCTCGGCCTCGTTGTCCACGCTGTGGCTGTGGACTATGTCCATAACCACGGCGATGCCTTTTCCGTGGGCGTCGTCCACCAGGGCCTTGAATTCCTCGGGGGTGCCGAAACGGGAAGAGAGGGCGAAGAAATTGGATACCTGGTAGCCGAAGGAGCCGTAGTAGGGATGCTCCTGAAGGGCCATTATCTGAATGGTATCGTAGCCGAGCTTCTTCACCTTGGGAAGGACGTCGCGGCGGAATTCCTCGAAAGTACCCACCTTCTCCTTCTCCGTTGCCATGCCGATATGGCATTCGTAAATCATGGGATGGGGCCTCGGGCCGGCATGGGAGTGTTTCCAGACATACTTCTCGGCGGGGTCCCAGACCTGGGCGCAGAAGACCTTGGTCACAGGGTCCTGCACCACGCGGGTCACATACGAAGGAAGCCTCTCGCCTGCCCCTCCGGGCCACTCGATATAGAGCTTGTAAAGCAGTCCGTGACTGAGGAACATGCCATCCAGACGAAGCTCCCAGTTGCCGTTTCCGGTGGGTTTCAGGGCATAGGCGTCGGTGTGTTTCCAGTTGTTGAAATCGCCCACCAGGAATATCCTGTTGGCATTTGGCGCCCACTCGCGCAACACCCACGAACCGTCTTCACAGCGGTGAAGGCCGTAATACATCTGGTTGTTCACGGCATCCTTCAGCGGGCCGTCGCCGGCTATGTGGCGCTTCATCTCAAGGATGCGCTGATGCCTTGCGTCGATTGCGCCTTTGAACGGCATCAGATAGGGGTCTGTCTGGTATATTTTCTTCATAGGGCTAGTCCTCCTTGTCCAGTGAATCTACTTTTTCCTTTACCGTGCGGAGATACTCGCGGCACTGTGCAAGCAACTCCTTGCTCCGGCCCACCAGAGCGTCGATATCCGAGAGCTTAGTCTCGGGGTTCTCCACCTTGGCGGCAATCTCGTCCAGCTCGGCAAGAGCCTTTGCGTAATCGAAATTTTCCATACTATCGTTCGTTGTATATCTCGTCAACTTTTGCGATGGCCGAACCATCGGCAAACCTTACTCCTATCCTATCCCCGACCGAAAGGGAACCGACCGACTTCAGCACCTTGTTGTCCTTTCCGCTAACCAGCACATATCCCAGAGAGAGGATGCTCCGGGGGTCCGACGCCTTTATCCTGGCTTCTTTCAGCGACATTTCCGCTTCTTCCCTGCCGATGCGAGAGAGCGCGGCGAAGCGAAGCCGGTGGACGGCGTTGTCCATAAGGCGGTGAAGGGCCTCGTAGCGGCGTTCTATTCCGCGGCCGATGCGGGCGAACATGGCATTCAGCTTCATCTCCTCCCCTGTCACAAGCTGCCTCATGGCGCGGGAAATCCGTCTTTCCAGCTCGAGAATCATCCCGTCCTGCTCTGCGAATGCGTCCAGGAAAAGGTCGGCAAGGGCCGTGGGGGTTTTCACGTACTGCATGGCCACCATGTCGGCAATATGGAAATCCTTGTCGTGGCCGATGGCGGTTATTACAGGGAGCGGGCAGGTAGCGATTGCGACTGCAAGATTCTCGTCGTCGAAGCAGGCGAGGTCCGACTCGCCGCCGCCGCCGCGAAGAATGAGGATGGCGTCATAATCCCCTTCCTGGGCATCCAGAAGCGCGGAAATGATGGACGCCGGGGCCTGTTCCCCCTGCATCAGCGCTTCGAAGAGTTCCAGCACGAAGGCATAACCCTCTTCGTTGCCCAGAAGATGCTCGCGAAAATCCTGATAGCCGGCGGCCGTCCGGGATGTAATCACTGCAAGGCGGCGCGGAAGGGCCGGAAGGGCGAGTTCCTTCTGCATTTCCATATATCCGTCCTTCTCCAGGCGCTCGATTATGCGCTTGCGCTCCAGGGCCTGTTCCCCGAGGGTGAAGGCCGGGTCTATGTCATCTATGAAAAGGGATACTCCGTATATTTCGCTGAAACTCACCTGCACTTTAACCAGGACCGTGAGCCCCGCTTCAAGGGCGCGGCCGGTGGAGTCCTCGAAGAAACTCTTCAGCTGGGGATAGTTCCATTTCCATATCATGGCCCGGGACTCGGCGATGGTCTTCCCCTGATGCGACTGGCTCAGCGTGAGATAGCAGTGGCCGTTAGCCCTGGGGCTCCAGGAGGAAATCTCCGCCTTTACCCACAGTTTGTCCGGAAAAGCATCCTCAATGCCCTCCTTTATGCGGAGCTGAAGTTCCGCCAGGTCGATATAGTCCCCGTTACGGCTCAAAATGAGGAATAGGCTGCAGCTTGAAAAGGTTGGTCCTGTGCTTGTGGTCTATCTTCGCCTTTGTTTCCGGGTCCTCGCAAATTCCGGTGCGGATGTAGCGGTCCAGAACGGCATAGGTAAAGCCGAGGTTGTCTTCATCGGATTTGCCGCAGAGGCCGTCGGAAGGAGTCTTTTTGACCAGATCCTCCGGCAGGTCGAGTTCCATGCCGATGGCAAGCACCTCCTCCACCGTGAGCCCGCCGAGGGGAGAGAAATCTCCGGCGGCGTCGCCGTAGCGGGTACTGTAGCCCACCCAGTCCTCAGAGAGATTGCAGGTGTTCACCACACGGCCGTTATTGCTCTGGGAGATAGCATACAGGGCTGTCATACGAAGGCGTGGAGCCATGTTGATGCGCGTCTGTTCGCTGGCGGGCCCGCCCAGCTTCTCCTCGACCTCACCCATCAGGGCCTTGAAAGCGGCTCCGATACTCACGTCGTAGCGCTTTATCCCGAGATGGTTGATGAGTTTTATGCTGTCGGCGATATCCGGCTGGACGCCGTTCGGCATGGTAACGCCGATAACCCGCTCCCTGCCGAGAGCCTCCACACACAGGGCGGCGCATACACTGCTGTCCTTTCCGCCGGAAATACCCAGCACGGCATTGCACCCGGGGCCGTTCACCTCGAACCAGTCCCGTATCCACTGGACGCATGCGTCCTTCACTTTCTTTGCATCGAACATGATTATTTCGCTCTTGTATAAATCTGAATGGGGCAGCCTTCGAAATCGAAATGCTGACGGAGTTTGTTCTCAAGGAAACGCTTGTATGGCTCCTTCACCCACTGGGGCAGATTGCAGAAGAAGGCAAACTGAGGAGTACGGGTGGGGAGCTGGGTGACGTACTTGATTTTGATGTACTTGCCCTTCCATGCCGGCGGCGGATAATTCTCGATCTCCGGGAGCATGGCGTCGTTGAGCTGGGAGGTGGGAATCTTCCGCCTCATGCTGGCGGCCACACGTGCGGCCGCATCCAGCACATCCAGGATGCGCTGCTTGTTCAGCACCGAGGTGAAGATGATGGGAATGTCGTTGAAAGGTGCCAGACGACTCTTCAAGGCTTCGGTGTAGTCCCTCATGGTATTGGACTCCTTCTCGAAGAGGTCCCATTTGTTCACCACTATTACACAGCCCTTGTGGTTCTTCTGGATAACGTTGAAGATATTCATGTCCTGGGCTTCCATTCCCAGGGTGGCGTCAATCATGAGGATACAGACATCGCTGTGCTCGATTGTGCGCATTGCGCGGAGAACCGAATAGAACTCCAGATCTTCTGTGACCTTTCCCCTCTTCCTCATTCCGGCGGTGTCCACTATCATGAACTCGTGGCCGAACTTGTTGTAGTAGGTGGAGATGGAATCCCTGGTGGTGCCTGCGACGGGCGTCACAATATTGCGTTCCTCCCCCAGCAGGGCGTTCGTAAGCGACGACTTGCCCACGTTCGGCCTTCCCACGATGGCGATGTGCGGAAGCTCGGCATGGTCGTCTTCGGGGGCGTCGTCGTCCGGAAGGAGTTTCACCAGCTCGTCCAGAAGGTCTCCGGTACCGCTTCCGTTCGCGGCCGATACCGACCACACCTCCCCGAGGCCGAGGCCGTAGAAGTCGAAGGCGTCGTACATTTTTTCTCCGCTGTCCACCTTGTTGACGCAAAGCAGGACAGGCTTCCGGCTGCGGCGGAGAAGGTCCGCTATTTCAGAATCGTAATCGGTGATTCCGGTGGCGGCCTCGCACATGAAAAGGACCACGTCGGCCTCTTCGATGGCAATTACCACCTGACGCCGGATGGCGTCTTCAAAGACATCGTCCGAATTGGAGGTATAGCCTCCAGTATCCACCACTGAAAACTCTCGGCCGCACCACTCGCACTTGCCGTAATGCCGGTCGCGGGTGACTCCGGCGGTTTCGTCCACAATGGCCTGGCGCATTCCCACCAGACGGTTGAACAGTGTGGACTTGCCCACGTTCGGGCGCCCTACTATCGCTACTAAAGCCATAACTATTTTTCGTATTTGTAAAGACTGCAATTCAGGCACGCTTCACTGAAATTGCCGTCACAAAGTTTCTTTCCCTTCTGCTGCGCCAGCATCTCGAGTTCCTCCTGTTTGGCACATTTGATTCCCCGCTTGCGCATCTCAGGGTTCGTGGAAATTTCCCCGTCCGGGAAGGGACGGTGGAAAAAGAAGATGTTCACCCCCAGGAGGATGACAGCTATCCCCACGAATATGATTGCGGCGAGGAAGGTCTTCATGCACTAGAGGGGGAATTCCGAGGAAATGGGTTCGTAATTGTACACTCTGTCTATCATCCTCGCGAAAGTGGCCGAGAGGGAGACCATGCGGAATTTGCCCTGGAGGTCTTTCTTCTCGGGGTCGAGCGGAATGGTATCCGTAACATAGACCTCGCTGAGAGCCGACGAGTCGATTCTCTCGTAAGCCGGACCGGAGAGCACGGGATGGGTGGCGAAGGCGCGCACGCTGCGGGCGCCGCGCTTCACCAGCTCGTTGGCCGCGGCCGTGAGGGTTCCGGCGGTGTCTATGATGTCGTCGATGATAACGATATCGCGTCCCTCAACCTCGCCGATTGGAACAATCTTTTCCACCACATTCGCCCTTGCACGGGTCTTGTGGCAGATTACGACCGGGGTATGGAGGTATTTCGCATAAGAATTGGCACGCTTCGCTCCGCCCATGTCAGGCGCTGCGATCGTGAGCGTACTTCCAAACTGTTTGCGCATCTTCTCCAGGATTGTAAGGAAGTCGTAGCTGGCGAAAAGGTGGTTGACCGGAAGGTCGAAGAAACCCTGTATCTGGTCGGCATGAAGGTCGCAGGTCATGAGGGCATCGGCCCCGGCGGCCTTGAGCATGTTCGCCACGAGTTTTGCGCCGATGGAGACGCGGGGGCGGTCCTTGCGGTCCTGACGGGCCCAGCCGAAATAAGGGATAACCGCTATCACCTTGTTCGCCGACGCCCTCTTCGCGGCATCGATGGCAAGGAGCAGTTCCATCAGGTTGTCACTCGGCGGAAAAGTGGACTGGATAATGAAACAGGTGGCTCCGCGGACACTTTCCGCGAACGAGGGCTGGAATTCGCCGTCGCTGAAACGGGAAACCTCCATGGGGCCGAGTTCGATCTTGTCGGCCTCTTCCCTGTGAGCGTTCATCGCGTCCACAACTTTCTCTGCGAAGTAACGGCTGGCGTCGCAGGTAAAAATCGCCATCCGGTGAGTGTTGATACTGTTGGTCATAACGAAGCGATTACTGATCCTATGTAGTTAACGATTTCTTCCTTTCCCTGCCCGGTAACAGAGGAGCTCACGAAACAGGGCGGCAGCTCCTCCCACTCCTCCAGCAGACGCTGCTTGTTTTTCTCCACCTGTGCGGCCAGCACAGTGGGCCCCTGTTTGTCCCCTTTGGTGAAAATGAGGCCGAAGGGAATGCCCTTCTCCCCGAGCTCCGCGATAAAACGGAGGTCTACCTCCTGCATGTCGTGACGGCTGTCCACGAGGACGAACAGCATGATGAGTTCCTCGCTGTTGTTGATGTAGTCCCAGATTATGTGGCGAAGATGCGCCCTCTGCTTGTCCGGAAGGCGGGCATAGCCATATCCGGGAAGGTCCACCAGATACCAGCTGTCGTTTATCAGGAAATGGTTCACCAGCTGGGTCTTTCCGGGAGTCTGCGAGGTCTTTGCAAGTTTCCCGTTACCGGTGAGCATATTGATTAGGGAGCTCTTTCCCACGTTGGAGCGGCCTATGAAGGCGAATTCCGGCGCCTTGCGGGAGGGCTTCTGGCCCACCTTCGTACTGCTTCCCGAGAATTCAGCTTTCGTTATTTTCATAGCTCCACCTTTATACGTGCAAATATAAGTATTTATTTCTAACTTTGCAGTATGGAACAGGACGAAAAATTCATGCAGGAAGCACTTCGTGAAGCGCGCGAAGCTCTGTCCATGGGAGAAATCCCCATCGGCGCCGTCGTGGTATGGAACGGGCGCATTATCGGCCGTGGTCACAACATGACCGAAAGGCTTCACGACACCACCGCCCATGCAGAGATGCTCGCCATTACGGCCGCCACCGAAGCCATGGGCGGGAAGTACCTCACGGACTGCACTTTGTATGTAACGGTAGAGCCCTGCCCCATGTGTGCCGGAGCAATGGCCTGGGCGCAGCTCGGCCGGGTTGTCTACGGCGCTCCGGACCCCCGGCGCGGCTTCTCCCTCTTCTCCCCTTCCCTGCTTCACCCCAAGACAAAAACAAGCGGCGGAGTGCTGGTGGAGCCCTGCGCCGCATTGATGCTTGAATTCTTCAAAGAACGCCGTCAGGACCGGCGCTGAGCCATGGAAATATAGTACAGCAGCGTCGCCAGCGAGCCGATGGCGGCGATAACGTAGGTATATGCCGCCCACTTGAGGGCATCGGCCGCCATGGGCTTGGTCTCGTAGTTCACAATACCTTCATTCTCCAGCCAGGAAATGGCTCTGGAGCTGGCGTTTATCTCCACCGGAAGGGTGATGAAACTGAAGATGGTCGTGAGGGCGAAAAGGGCGATTCCGGCCCAGAGAAGAGCCGGGAAAATGTTTATCAGGAGCACTCCCGCCAAGAGAACCCAGGAGACGATGCTGTTTGAAAAATTCACCACCGGAACCATGGCCGAGCGCATCTTCAGCGGGCCATAGCCCGTAGCGTGCTGAACCACATGGCCGCATTCATGGCAGGCCACGGCGGCGGCCGCTACGGAACGCCCGTAATAGACGTCGCGGCTCAGGTTCACCGTCCTTGTAGTGGGATTGTAATGGTCCGTGAGAGTGCCCTCGATGGAGACAATCTGCACGTCGTGAATGCCATGGGCGGCAAGCATCCTGCCGGCTATTTCCGCACCGGTGAACGATACGGGAACCTGCGAATACTTTTCGAAGCGGGACTGGAGACGTCCCTGTATGAGCATGCTGAGGACCATTACGGCAATCAGCACAATCCAAATCATTGTATTAGACATACCGTCGTATTGGACATATCACTTGCAAATTTACAAAAAAAAAGCGATTTTTGCGTAATCAAATTCACCGACGTGCGCGAGGACGATTTTTCACGTTTGGAGCTTTCCCTGCCGGGTTGCAGGAAAAACTACCGCTACTTCCGCTCCCTGCTGGAGCCTTCGACGAAACTGCTGGTTCTCGTCAAGGCCAACGCATACGGGCACGGAGCCGTGGAATTCGCCGCCGCAATGCAGCGCGAAGGGGCCGACTACCTCGCGGTGGCATATCCCGTGGAAGGGCTTGAGCTCCGAAAAGCCGGTATTTCCCTGCCCATCCTTGTGCTCACCGCCGGAACGGACTTCTTCCCGGAAATAATCCGCACCCGCCTGGAGCCCAGCATTCCCAATCTTTTCACTCTCAAAGCATTCGTGGAAGAGCTCCGCGCCCAGGGCCTTAAGAACTATCCCGTCCACATCAAACTGGACACCGGCATGCACCGGCTGGGATTCATGAGCAGTGAACTGGATGAACTCATCGCCTACCTGAATGAGACTCCCGAAGTGAAAGTGCGCTCATTTTTCTCGCACCTCTGCGTTGCCGAAGATCCGGAGCAGGACAGCTTCACGCTCGGCCAGATTGAACTTTTCAAAAAGAACAGCAACAAGGTGGAAAAAGCCATCGGCTACCATCCAATGAGGCACATTCTCAACTCCGCCGGAATAGAGCGTTTCCCCCAGTTCCAGTTCGACATGGTGAGGCTCGGAATAGGCATCTACGGAGTGAGTGCGCTTCCCGGAGTGAAGCTCGCCCCGGTTGCGTCGCTGAAATGCAAGATCCTGCAAATCAAGAAGCTCGGCCCGGGAGACACCGTGGGTTACGGGCGTTGGGGCAAAGCCGGGGAAGGCACGGTTACAGCCACCATTCCCGTAGGATATGCCGACGGAATAGACCGTCATCTCGGCCGCGGCGCGGCCTCCTTCTCCCTCAACGGACACAGGGTGCCCACCATCGGCAATATCTGCATGGACATGTGCATGCTTGACATCACCGGAGTGGATGCGAAAGTGGGAGATACAGTAACGGTTTTCGGCGAAGACCCGTCTGTGTGCGAGCTCGCCGAAATACTGAAAACAATTCCCTATGAGATTCTTGCGTCCATCCCAAGACGCATCGAACGAATACTCGTCCGCTAGAGCATGAGGCCGTGGCGCACCTTTTCAGCCGCCTCTTCACCCCTGAGATAAGCCACGATTGCAAGGCCGAAGCCTACAGCGTGTCCGGCGCCGCGGCCGGTAATGAGCCTGCCGTCGGTAACGGCGCCATCAGGCACATAAACGGCACCCTTTTCTATCATGGGCTCCTCGAATCCGTCGAAACAGGTGAATTTCAAGCCCTCGATGCCGTCTAGATGAGAGAGCACCAGGCCGGGTGCAGCGCAAATCGCAGCCACGCTGCCGCCGGAGGCGAAATGCCTCTGCATCAGCTCCATAAGAGCCCTGTCATGAGCCAGATTCTTCGAGCCTGGCATTCCTCCCGGGAAAATCATCATGTCGGCCGCGCCGGTACCTTCTTCCTCCAGGGAGAGTTCGAAGGTTTTACGGTTCATGTCCACGGATACGGTAACCCCGTGCGAGGAGGTCACGAAATACTCGTCGGTGATTGAGACGGTGGTAACGGGAATTCCGGCGCGCAGAAGCACATCCCTTGTTCCCAGGGCCTCCATGTCTTCGAAGCCCTCTGCCAAAAAGATAGAAACTCCTTTCATAAAAACTGAGATTGTTGAGATGTAGAGATTCGAACTCTAACTGAGGGAACCAAAATCCCTAGTGCTACCATTACACCACATCTCAATTCCGGGGTGCAAAGTTACTTATTTTCTTTGAAACTCCAATTGCTCAGAATAGCGTGGGATGATTCTCCTCCAGCGCCTGCAGCACCTTGTCCATAACGGCCTCACGCATGAACGCTCCCTTGGAGCGCACTTTGAAACGGGTGCAGTATTCGTTGAGCGCAGCGAGTTCACGGTCGTTGAAAAGAAGGACCTGGCGGTTGCGCCGGAGCAGTTCCTCACGTTCTTTGTCGAGGTATGCCGGATCCACTCCCGGCAGGCCTTTCCTGCGATATCCTCTCATATCTATAACTGTACGTAACGGTGTACCACATTGCCCTTCCGGTCCAGTTCCAAAATGAACGGAAGTGCCTGCAGATCAAAGCTGTCAAGCGCCTGACGGGCCTCGTCGGGATATGTGGAATTGAGTTCGTCCATATTCACCAGCAGGACTCTTGCCCGGCGGTTTCCCTCGACGAGGGCGTCTATCCTCGAAAGCATGTCCTGACATGTAGGACAGCTCTGGCTGTAGAACACCACATAGGCAGGACGGCCCTTGAGAGAACGCAGGCCGAACACATCGGTTTTGCTTCCGGAGGAGAACAGACAGGGCTTTTTGCGTAGCGTGGCATGGAACGCGAGATCCGGAACCTGGGAGCCCACCGGAGTCCTCGAAACGAGGTCGCAGAGCATGTCGGCAAGGGATACCACCTGGAGCCGGTCGTTTTCGGTGTCCCAGATTTCAGGAACCCTTATGAAGCGCTCCACAAACAGGGGGATGGCGTCCTTGTAGACCTCTTCCCTCTGCCTTGAAAGGAAATACAGCAGGTCTCCCTCCAGCTGCTTGAACGAGTCTATGTTGCCTTCGCCGAAGGTGCGTGCGGCAAGGTAGTCGGCCACATCGATTATGTGATTCACGCTCAGGGTGTCTCCGTAGGCGGAGAAAAGCTGGCTGTACTGGGCCATGTTGGAGGCCTCACCGTAATTGTATACTCCGGTGGAGAATTCCCGGTTCAGGAGGATGCGCAGGGCGCCGGCGTCAAGCCCGCGGCCCACGATGGTTCCTGAGGAATTCACCAGAAAGAGCGACGGGGTCTGAAGCACTCCGTATTTACGCTGATAGTCGCTTTCAACCTGGGGGTCCCAGACATGGGTGGCGAAGGGGAAATCGGCCTTGAAGGCGTCCCAGGCGGCACGGTCCTGGCCCACATATACAGCATACAGTTTGAACGGGAAGATGCCTTCCTGGGCAAGCTGGCGGAGGCGTACGCTTTCAGTCCTGCACACCGGGCAGGAGGTGTCGTAGAAGAACACCACGCTGTACTCCCCCGATGCGGGAACCCTGTGGGGCGTTCCGTTTCCGTCCTTAAGGGTGAGTACCGGAGCACGCTTCCCAACGAGCGATTCGCGGTTGAATTCCGTGAAGATGCGGGCGTTGAAAAGGTCCATCTCCGAGGCCATGGGAACGGCTCCGGAAAGGAACCATTTTTCGGCCACATGGACGGCCACGGCGTCGTCTCCCATAATCTTCGACTCGAGGTAGTGGGAGTAGATTTTCAGGGCCACATACTGCCTGACGAGGGAATCCTGACAGGAGGAAATGAGAAAATCGCACTCCGCGGCCTGGACGTCGGCGCTCTCGCCGGCAAGGGCGGTGAAGTATTCCTCAAGCTTGGCTCCGAGCACCGGATAGGGGTCGTCGGGAAGCGTCTGTGCACGCAGGCCGATGCATGCGGCCGCGAGGACAAGTATCAGGAAAAGACGTTTCATAGCTTTACACCTTCAGGAATGAATGAAGAATAGTCGCCTCCGTGACGGAGGATATCGCGCACCGCCGAGGAAGAGATATGGGCGAACTCCTGTGCCGTGGGGATGATGATGGTCTCGATGTCGGGACAGAGGCGGCGGTTTGCATCGGCAATGGAACGCTCAGTCTCGAAGTCTATCATGTTCCTCACGCCCCTCACGATGTGATGTATGCCCATTTCACGGCAGGTGTCGATGGTGAGGTTGCTGTATTGGATTACGCTCACCCCCTCCATGCCCCGGGTTGCCTGGCGAATGAGGTCCAGACGCTTCTCCATGGTGAAAAAACCTGGCTTGTCCTGGTTTATACCCACAGCCACCACCACCTGGTCGAACATGGTGAGCGCACGCTTGAGGATATTCAGATGTCCCGCGGTAAAGGGGTCGAAGGACCCGGGAAACAATGCTTTTCTTGCTGTCATAATTGCCAGTCTATAGGTGTTTTACCCTCCGAGACGAGGATCTGGTTGGTCTTTGAAAAATGCCTGCAGCCAAAGAATGCGCCACCGGCCAGCGGCGAGGGATGAGCCGCCATGAGCACATGGTGCCTGGAGCTGTCGATAAGGGAAGCTTTGGCCTGTGCGTAGCGCCCCCAGAGAAGGAATACCAGCCCATCGCGTTGCGATGAGAGGCAGGAGATTACGGCGTCGGTGAACTGCTGCCAGCCAATGCGGCTGTGCGAGGCGGGCTGCCCTGCCTCCACTGTGAGAACGGCATTCAGCAGAAGCACCCCCTGACGGGCCCAGGGCTCCAGATTGGTGCATCCGCTCATCCGTATCCCAAGGTCCTGCTCAATCTCCTTGAAAATATTCACAAGGGATGGAGGCGTACGGACGCCTTCAGGAACAGAGAAAGAGAGACCCATGGCCTGGCCGGGGCCGTGGTAAGGGTCCTGGCCCAGGATGACCACCTTCACATCCGGGAAGGGGGTAAGGTCGAAAGCCCTGAAGATGCTGCGCCCGGGAGGATAGATAACGGCGCCTGCGTCTTTCCTGGAATGCAGGAACGCCACCAGCGAAGCGAAATAAGGTTTCCCGAATTCCTCCGCCAGGGCGTCCTTCCAAGTCTGTTCTATTCTTACATCCATATCTACGCTAGAAAATATTGCCGATAACCTCGGCTATATTTTTCACATAGACAAAGATAAGACCTTTTACGTAAATTTCCTTGATATCTTCCACATCTTTCCGGTTTTCTTCGGAAATAATGATGGTTTTCACCCCTGCGCGCTTGGCAGCAAGTATCTTTTCCTTGATTCCGCCTACCGGGAGAACCCGGCCGCGAAGGGTCATTTCACCGGTCATGGCGATACCGCTCCTGACGGCCTTCCCCGTGAGGGCCGAGACCATGGAACTCACCATGGTGATGCCGGCCGACGGGCCGTCCTTCGGGACGGCGCCTTCCGGGACATGAATGTGGATATCCTTCTGCATAAAGCTTTCGGTGTCCATTCCTGCAAGTTCCGGATGGGCCTTGAGGTACTGCCAGGCTATCTGGGCGCTTTCTTTCATCACATCTCCGAGATTTCCCGTCATGCTCAGATTGCCCTTCCCCGGGGAGACGGCGCTCTCCACGAAGAGAATCTCCCCTCCCATCTCGGTCCATGCCAGACCGGTCACCACGCCGGGCCCCTCGTTGCCCTCCACCTTGTCGTGGAACGAGGACGGAAGTCCCAGATAATCATACAGATGCTCCGGGCCGATACTCTCCGGAACCGCCTCTTCCATAACCAGGTGCTTGGCCGTCACGCGGGCGAGTTTCGCAATCTGCTTTTCCAGGCTGCGGACACCCGATTCGTGGGTATATTTCTCGATTATATCCTCAAGGGCGGCGTCCGAAATATTCAAATCGCCTTCCTTCAGGCCATGTTCGCGAAGTTGCTTGGGAAGCAGGAAATTCTTCGCGATTTCCATCTTCTCCTCACGGAGATAGCCGGTGACATTGATCATTTCCATCCTGTCCTTGAGGGCGGGCTGAATGGTTGAAATGCCGTTGGCGGTGGTTATGAAAAGGACATTGGACAAGTCGTAGTCTATGTCCAGATAGTTGTCGTGGAAAGTGGAGTTCTGCTCCGGATCCAAAGCCTCCAGCAGGGCGCTCGAAGGGTCCCCCTTGAAGTCGGAGGCCAGTTTGTCAATCTCGTCCAGCACTATCACCGGGTTCGATGTCCCCGCCCTCTGGATTCCGTTCAGAATCCTGCCGGGAAGCGCGCCGATGTAGGTTTTCCTGTGCCCGCGGATTTCCGCCTCGTCGTGCATTCCGCCCAGAGAAATCCTCACATACTTGCGGCCGAGAGCCCTGGCGATGGATTTTCCGAGCGAGGTTTTTCCCACTCCGGGAGGGCCCCAGAGACAGAGGATGGGAGACTTCATGTTGCCCTTCAGCTTGAGCACCGCAAGATACTCTATGATGCGGTCCTTTATCTGTTCCAGGCCGAAGTGGTCCTGGTCCAGAACCTCACGTGCGTGCTTAAGGTCGAGGTTGTCCTGGGAATACTCTCCCCACGGCAGGTCCAGCATGAACTGCAGGTAGGTCATCTGGATTCCGTAGTCCGGGGTGGTGGGATTGAAACGCTCGAGACGCATGAGCTCTTTCTCGAAAATGGCTTTCACCTCGTCCGGCCACTTCTTCTCGGCGGCTCTCTGACGGAGTTTTTCCACTTCCTCGCCGTCGTCCATTCCAAGCTCCTCCTGAATGGTGCGGAGCTGGTTGTTGAGGTAGTATTCCCTCTGCTGCTGGTCTATGTCGGACTTTACCTTCTGGTTTATTTCCTGTTTGATTTCCAGCAGCTGGATCTGGGTGTCGAGAAGCTTCAGCAGGGCAAGGCCGCGTTCGCGGACGTCGTTGTGGCGCAGCAGGGCCGCCCTTTCGATGAAGTTTTCGAGCTCAACGGTGGTGGCGATGAAGTTCACCAGGAAGTGGAAATTGTCCACTGCCCTGAGGGCCTCAGCAGCCTCCTTCGGGGCGAAGGACGACGACTTCACTATCTGGGCCGCCCTCTCGCGGAGCGAATCGCCGAGCACCTTTAGTTCGCGCGCATCGGCATCGGCCGGAATGAACTCGTCCATGAAGTGCACGTCGGCGACGATGTAGGGTTCATAGGAGACCACGCGAGTAATCTCCAGACGGCGTATGCCCTGAAGGATGGCGGTCATGGAGCCGTCCGGCATCTCGAGGGTTTTGAGCACCTTGCAGACCGTGCCGACGTCGAAAAGGTCTTCGGCCGACGGGTCCTCCACCATCACGTCGGTCTGGGGCACGGCGCCGAGGAAACCGGAACCGGCCTCGACGTCAGAAACCAGGCGGATGGATTTTTCCCTGCCGATGGTGACCGGGAACACGGTCCCCGGGAAAATAACGGCGTTGCGAAGTGCCAGTATGGGGAGGGTCGGAGGGAGTTCCCTGTCGTCGATCTTGAGCTGGGAAGGCTCTCCGAAAACCGGCATTATATTAACTTCAACTCCTGCGGGAGTAAATGATTCCTTGTTAAATTTCATACTCTTATTGGCAGACAACAAGCCCTAACATGACATTTTGTCATGGAAGAAAGCTTACAATTTGCGGCAATAGTTATGGTCAATCTCCGTGCCAGAGTTAAATTATGCCACTGATGCCCGTAAAATGGCAGTTTTTCCGCTTAAATATTTTGAATATTGAAAATAATGACCTATTTTTGCAGTCCAAATCAAAGTTGGACAAACAAACACACAAAATTATAACATATTATGACAAAGGCAGAAATCGTCAACGAGGTAGCCAAGACTACCGGAATTGAAAAAGTACAGGTCCAGAGCGTTATTGAAGAATTCACCAAAGTCGTGAAAGATTCCCTTATCGCCGGCAACCCTGTGTATCTTCGTGGATTCGGCAGCTTCATCATCAAGCATCGTGCTGCAAAGGCCGCCCGTAACATCACCCGCAAGACCACGATGACCATTCCTGCACACGACATCCCCGCGTTCAAACCCGCAAAGGTTTTCGTTAACGCCGTAAAGGAGAAATAAACAACTTAACTTTTAATTATTAAATCATTATGCCTAGCGGTAAGAAGAGAAAGAGACATAAGATGGCAACGCACAAGCGGAAAAAACGCTTGCGCAAGAACAGACACAAGAAGAAGTAAGCCATCTGAGTCTTGCTGAACAAAGGGCTTGCGGAAGGATTTCCGGAAGCCCTTTTCGTAAATCAATTTCCACACATGGAGTCAGAGAACACAGGCAAAGACCTGATTGTCGACGTAACATCGACCGAGGTACACATCGCCCTGATGCAGAATCACCGGTTGATCGAGTACAACACTGAGTCCAGCACCGGGAATAAATTCTCGGTAGGAGACGTCCACCTCGGACGGGTAAAGAAAATCCTGCCGAACCTGAATGCTGCCTTTGTGGACATCGGCGACAAAAAAGAGGCCTTTATCCATTATCTGGACCTGGGACTGTTCTTCCCTGCCTTCGACAAGTTCGTCAGGGATTCCAACAGGAACACCAACCTCAAGGACCTCTACTCCGGCATCGAAATAGGAGAACCCCTCCCGAAGGAAGGCCGGATAGAAAGCATCCTCAAGCCCGGACAGATGATTGTGGCCCAGATTGTCAAGGAGCCCATCTCCACAAAGGGTTCACGACTGACTGCGGAAGTTTCATTGGCAGGACGAAACATCGTGCTTCTCCCCTTCGCCGACAAAGTGTCCATTTCACAGCGAATCGGCTCAAAGGAGGAGAAACGTAGACTGGAAACGCTCGTAAAGAGCATTTTGCCCAAGAATTACGGCGCTATTATCCGCACCGCGGCGGAAGGCAAGAATGCCGCCACCCTGGTTGGAGAAACGCAGAGCCTTATTGAAAAATGGGAGAACTCCTGGAAGAAGATTGCCGAGGACAAAACAGTCCAGCTGCTCTTCACGGAGTACAGCAAAACCACGACGGTCTTGAGGGACCTTCTGAACGACTCGTTCAGCAATATCTGGATAAACGATCCGAAGATTGCCGACGAAACCCGCAAATACGTTTCGCTAATCTCCCCGGAGCAGGAAAAGATTGTCCACCTCTACGACGGGAAACAGCCCATCTATGACCATTTCGAGGTAACGAGGCAAATCAAGAGTTCCTTTGGGAAGGTGGTCCCCATGAGACAGGGTGCATACCTTGTGATAGAAACCACCGAGGCCCTGAACGTAATAGATGTCAACAGCGGGATACGCACCAAGACCAACGACCAGGAAGAGAATTCCTTCGAGGTGAACAAGCTTGCTGCGGAAGAGATTGCACGGCAACTGAGGCTCCGCGATATGGGAGGCATCGTAATCGTAGACTTCATCGACATGGAGTCCAACGACCACAAGAACGCCCTCTTCAAATACATGCAGGAGCTGATGGAAGACGACAGGGCCAAGCACAACGTGCTTCCCCTTACGAAATTCGGCCTCATGCAGATTACCCGCCAGAGGATAAGGCCCGTCACCGAAATCAACACGTCAGAGCAGTGCCCCGTGTGCCATGGCACCGGAAAGATTCACTCCAGCGTCGTGATTGATGAAGAAATTGAACGTAAGATTGCGTTTTACGTAATTGAGAAGGGCATTCGCTCAATCACCATCAAGACCAGCCCCATACTTGGAGCTTACCTAAAGCGAGGCTTTTTCAGTTCTTACCTGAGCAAGTGGAGAAAACGCTACAAGATCAAGTTGGAAATCGTAGAGGTAACGGATTTCTCCGTTCTGCAGAATGAAATCTACAATGAGAAAGGAGAGAAGCTCGACTGAGAGCTCCTCTCTTTTTTTTACTTCCTGCGGCGCACGAGCGCGGCAAGAAGCAAGAGCACGAAAAGGAACACCGACGCCCGTCCGCAGATGTCGCCGTAACGGACAAAGAAACTCTCCTGCTGGATGAGCCCTACCCTTCCGTTCATGTGGGCGCGCACCCACCAGCCGCTCCGGTCGAGGATATGCCCTTCCGAATCGATGATTGCCGATATGCCGGTGTTGGCGCAACGCGCTATGTAACGCCGGGTTTCGATTGCACGGAGGCGACTGTAACTCAGGTGCTGCTTGTAGCCGGGCGTATTGCCCCACCAGGCATCGTTGGTTATTACGGCGAGCATTTCCGCGCCCTTTCTCACATAGCCGGCGCACCAGTCTCCGTAGACCGACTCATAGCACACCGCACAGCCAATCCTGATGTCCCTCTCCCCCGCATGCATGGTGAGCAGCGAAGGCTGCTCCTGCCCCACGCAACGCCCCATCAGATTGCCTCCGAAGAGATTCTCTATGGGCTGGATTACCGCAGGATAGGGCGTGAGTTCAACTGCCGGGACAAGCTTTGACTTGTGGTAGAATTCGCATCGGCCCGAAGTGTCGGTCACCATTGCGGAATTATGGGAGAAGATGTATGCATCTCCGTATTCATAAGCGAGGCGGCTTGGCCTGGCGCTCAGGGTATAGGTTGACGCACCGAAAAGAAGGGTGGCGTTGGGATGCTCCCGGAGCCAGTCCTGGAAGCGGAGGAAAGTGGGATTGGACTCGTAATGGTCCAGCATGAAACGTCCGGTAAAGGTTTCCGGAGCTACGGCAAGGACATAGGCCGTGCTGTCCCATGTGGCCTGGTCAAATTCTGAAAGCAGGATCCTGTCCTGCTGCTCCTGTGTAAGGGAATTGAATTTCTGGTAGGGGTCCAGGTTGGGCTGAGCGATCACCACGTCGAGACTCTCTTCTGCGACCGGAGCTTTCAGGCAGAAAGACCAGATGACAGGGCCGACGAAAACCAGCACCGCCGCGGCCACCGCCGCCGAACGCGCCTTAAGGTTCCAGGAGGAGAAGCGGCCATCCGAGAGTGCAACCATCAGGCCGAATACGGCGAGATTGCAGGCCCATACCCAGAGGGAGCCACCAAGCGAGCCGGTCACGCTGTACCACTGCACCAGAGAGGTGCTCTGCCCGAAGGCGTTGCCCAACACCAGCCAGGGCCATGAAATCTCTGCGATGCTCAGGTAGTACTTTTCCCATGCAATCCAGGCTGCAGCGAGGAAAATGTATGGCAGGACGCCTCCGAGGCGGCGTTTTACGAAGCGGAAGGAGCCCCAGACAAGAGACATCTGAAGGGCATTCGCAAGGATGGCGAAGACCGCACCGCCAGGGGTCGCGTTCCATACCCACCAGGTTGTGACCGCGTTCCAAATGACGAAGAAAGCGTAATGGCACCACCAGAAATGGCGCATCTCTCCCTCGGATGCGAGGCGGTCCATGCAAAGCAGGGGCACAAGCCCCACCAGCACGGTCCAGCCCATGTGAGGGACCAGCCAGGGCAGGCTCATGAGCACAAGACCCAGGAGAGCGAGAAGCAGGAACTGACGCGTCTTCGTTTTCATCATAACAAAGGTATGAACTTTTTTTCGTATCTTAGCGCGATAAAAGGATATTTACCATGGCAATCAAGCATAAATGGATTTTTTTCAACCTAATCGGAGCCGTAGTTTTCGTGGGACTGCTGCTTGGCGGCACCGCCCTGGGGCTTAACCTCATCACCCGTCACGGCAAAACCGTGATTGCTCCGGACTTCACCAACATGACGGTTGAGGAGGCCACCGAAGCTGCCAGGAAGGCACATCTCGGCGTGAAAGTGGTAGATTCCGTTTTTGTGAGAAGGCTCAACGCCGGCGTCGTCTACAGGCAGTCGCCCAAGGCCGGTGCCACGGTGAAAAGAGGAAGGAGCATTTTCCTTACCATCAATTCCATCATCCCGCGCAAAGTGGTAATGCCCAACCTCTCCGGCTACTCGGTAATTGAGGCCAGGGCCGAACTTCAGAACCGCGGCCTCACCCTCGGCAGGCTCAATTATGTCCGCGACATCGCCACCAACAACGTCCTCCAGCAGACTATGGGCGGGCGTCCCGTGGCTCCCGGAGACCTTGTGGTGAGCGGTTCCACAATCGACCTCACGGTTGGCCTCGGGCGCGAAGACGCCACCACCATAGTTCCCCGCCTCATCGGCATGAAGATGGTCCGCGCCGTGGATGTGCTCCATGAAAAGTACCTGAACGTGGGCCGTATAATCTTCGACGCTCCGGCCCTCAGTTATGCCGACTCCGTGAACGCCGTAGTATACCGTCAGGACCTTGAAGGCGCGCGCCGCACTCTCGGCACTCATGTGAATATATATCTCACCCAGGACAGATCCAAACTTCCCGCCCAATGAGCGAAGAAGAAGACCTGATGTATGAGCACTTCCGCCTTGTCGCAGACAGGGGGCAGGCTCCGCTGCGCGTGGACAAGTTCATCGCAACGCATCAGGAAGACACTTCCCGCCACCGCGTCCAGCAGGCAATCAAACTGGGCTATGTACTGGTGAACGATGTTAAGGTGAAAGCCAACTACATCGTGCGCCCCTGCGACGTAATCAAGTTCGTAATGCCTTATGAACGCCGCGGGATGGAGATTCTACCGGAAGACATTCCACTGGATATTGTCTACGAAGACGAAGACCTGCTGCTGGTGAACAAGCCCGCCGGAATGGTGGTGCATCCAGGCCACGGGAACTACAGCGGAACCCTCGTCAACGCCCTCGCCTTCCACCTCGACATCCATCAGGGCCCCGATGCCGACGACGAGCGCATGGGCGTCCTCGTACACAGGATAGACAAGGATACCAGCGGCCTTCTCGTGGTGGCAAAGACGCCCGAAGCCCAGCTGAACCTCGCCGACCAGTTCTTCGTGCACTCCATCGACCGGGTATACACCGCGGTGGTATGGGGAAATATCAAGGAGGATGAGGGCACAATTGAAGGCACCATCGGCCGCGACCCCAATGACCGTCTACGCTTCAAGGTATATGACGACCCGGAAAAGGGAAAGTGGGCTGTGACGCACTGGAAAGTTCTCGAGCGCTACGGTTTCGTAACCGTGGTGGAATGCCGCCTGGAAACGGGCCGCACCCATCAGATCCGCGTCCACATGGCATCCATCGGCCATCCCCTTTTCAACGACGAGCGCTACGGCGGCGCGGAAATCCGTCAGGGCACCATCTACAGCAAATACCGCCAGTTCATCCAGAACTGCTTTGCGCTGTGCCCCCGCCAGGCCCTTCATGCCCGCACTCTGGGCTTCACCCATCCGCGTACGGGAGAACGCATGTTCTTCGAAGTCCCCATGCCCGAAGACATGAGCGCACTGATAGAAAAATGGAGGCTATATTCAGCCTCCATGAAATAAGTCTAGAATCTGCCTCCTCCGGGAGGGCCGCCGCGTCCCATTCTCTGACGCATCTGGTTTCCGGCCTGGCCGAAGTTGCCGAAGCGCCATGTGAGCGAGAGGATGATGTAACGTCCAAGGGTGTTGTTTCTCACCTCCGAATAGTAGTTCTCGGCCGATGCCACCGTCAGGTTCTTGGCCTGGTCGAGTATGTCATAGGCCTTGAGCGAAAGGGTGGCCTGACGCTTGAACACAAGCACGGAAGCGCTGGCGTTCCATACGAACTCCGACGGCTGGTCGGTGGTATATCCGCGGTACCAGTTGTAGTCGAGGTCGGTTCCGAGGTCGATTCCGGTATCTCCGAGAGTCCAGTTTATGGATGCGTTGACCTGGTTGGACCAGGTGGCATCCACATCGGCCTGGACGGTGTACCAGGGCTTGGTCATGCGGGTGCGGCCTCCGGCCATGATTTCCAGATTGTCCAGGCGGTAGGTGGCCCTGAGCCTCTCGATAAGAGTGAACGAACGAGTGGTGTTGTCCAGGAAGTCGGTTTCCCACTTGCCGGTGCCGCCCTCGAAATAATCCGTGTGGAATTTCTCGTAGTCAAACTCGTCCTGGGCATTGAAGTAACCGCTCATGTCGAGGCTCGAAGCTCCGACGTAGCTGCCCGAATGCGAGTACGACACGCGGGTCATATTGAAAATGGAGAAGTTGGAGCGGGCTATAGGGGTGTTGACCATCAGCCTGGCGGCAGTGTTGAAACTGTCCTGACCGTTCACCGGGAAGGAATACTGGCGACCGTTCAGGTCGTACCAGTTCGCGCTCGTAATGGGATTCTGAGTGTAGTTCCCTTCCAGATGCAGCCTCATGGTAAAGAAGCTCTGGCGGTTGGAGAATTCAAGGTCGGAACGCAGTCCGTGGTTGAAATACGGCGTCAGGTAAGGGTTACCGAGAGACATCGACAGCGGGTTCGAGTTGTCCATTACAGGCATCAGCTGGGAAGTTGACGGCTGTGAGGAACGGCCGAAATAGAACAGCCTCACATTTGAATTCTCGTTGAAGTCGTAGAAGAGCATCGCACGGGGAGCGAAGTTCCACACATGGTTCTCATACTCCTTGCCGTTGGTGACGTTATAGGTGTCGGTAGGAATCGCCGAAACGCCCAGCTGAGCCCTCAGGTCTTCGTTCTGGTACATGAAAGCCAGGCCGATATTCTGAGTGAACGAGGTGTTGGTGATGCTGTTGCTGTAGGTGTCGTCGAAAGTCTCTCCCACTGTCACATACTCCATGTAAACGGGATCCAGGGTCCAGGCGTAGGGATTGCCGCTGTTGAAGACGTCCTTCTCGGAGGCCGAACGCGACCAGCGGAAGTTGTAGCTACCCTCCATATAGAAGTTTCCGCCCAGGGGCTCGGTGTAGACAATGCGGCTGCCGGCCGAACGCGAACGGGACAGCTGGTCGATCCTCTGGTTCACGAAATCCTGTACAGTAGGATTGCCGGAAGCGTCGAACGAGGAGTTGGTGAGCGAGTGGTTGAAACCGTCGAGATAGTTATTGGAAATGTTCCAGTCGATATTTGCCGATATGGTCCTGCCCGGAATGCCGAGCCTCTGACGGAGGAGAAGGAAGCCCCTCGTCTGGAAGTTGCGGTTGTCTCCGAGGGAATTGGTGAAACCGTTGTTGGTGGGAGAATCCACCCCCGAAGCGCTGCGTTTCTGGGTATCGAACACCGAAAGCTGGTTGTAGCTGCCTCGGCCGAAGTTCACCTGCGGCTGGAAGAGAATGGAAGTGTTCTCCGAGAACTTGTGTTCCAGACGCATGCCGAAGCGGTGGCCGTCGGTGAAGCGGTGGCTGCTGCCGTCGGAAGAAGAAATGATGGCCGAGCCGTCGTCGAGATATGTTTCCTTATAGCTTTCCTCAAGCACATCGGTGATTGTGCCGTTGTACAGATAGTTTGCTCCCAGGTCCATATCACCTTCAAAGAGGTCCCAGGTGCCGTTCACTCCACCCATCCATGAGGTGGTGATGCCGTTGTTACCGCGGCCGAAGCCACCCATTCCGCCTCCAAGGCCCATGCCGCCGCCTCCGCCCATCATGGAATTCATCATGCTGCCGGACATGTCGTTGAAACCGCGGTTGTTGGTATTGTTGCCGTTGAGGATAATGCTAATCTGGCTGTCGTCGGTAAAGCGTCCACCCATGAAGGCTCCCTGCCAGCGCCAGTCCCCGTCGTTGAACGTGAGAGGAGAGGAAGGAAGGTCGTGGCCGCCTCCGGCCATGGCGTTTCCGAATACGCCTTGCATCATTCCCGGCTTCACGGAGAGGTCAATTATGGTCTCTTCCTCGCCGTCGTCGATTCCGGTGAACGCAGCCTGGTCCGACTTCTTTTTCACCACCTTAACCTTGTTGATTATACGGGCGGGGATATTGTTGGATGCAAGCTGGGGGTCGTCCAGGAAGAAGGTCTTGCCGTCGATGGTAATCTTGGTGATGGTCTCGCCGTTGACGGTGATATTGCCGTCGGAGTCAACCTCCACGCCGGGGAGCTTGCGCAGAAGGTCCACCAGCATATTGTCGTCGCGGACCATAAAGGACGAGGCGTTGTATTCCACGGTGTCACGCTTGATTACAACGGCATTGCCCGCGGCGCTAACCGTTGCGGCGTCAAGGGTTTCCGTGTCCTGGACCATCTTCAGAACGCCCAGGTCCACATTGTCGCTTATCTCCACGGCCTGCTCGAAAGTCACATATCCGAGAAGCTCCGCCTTAAGGGTGTAATTACCCCTGCGAACGCCTTCGAACGTAGCCTTTCCTTCATGGTTGGTGAGCACATACTTGGCCTGCGCCCTGTTTCCCTGAGCCGGATTGAGCGACACCGTGGCAAAACCCACAGGCTCCTCAGTGTCTTTGTCCTGCAGTTTGAAGCTCACCCGGAACGTCTGTGCCTGGGCGGCGATGAAGCAGAACAGGAATGCCAGGATAGCAAAGAATTTTCTCATAAGGTTTCAGTCCTTTTGGTATTATCTGTTTTATACAATACGACCGGGATTATCCTTCAAAAACTGTTCCCAACCGCCTTTTCCACCACTCAATCCTACGGGTTTCTGCAATTCGAAGTGATGGCAGAGCGCAATTGCCAGGGCATCGGTGGCATCCAGATGCCTTGACTCGAGTTTCGTGCCGAGCGTTTTCTCAAGCATCATCTGCACCTGCTCCTTGGATGCGGCGCCGTTGCCGACAATGGCCTCCTTTGCCTTTCGGGGGGCATATTCGGTAACTGAAGCCACTCCGTTTTCAAGGGCCGCGATGATGGCGGCGCCCTGTGCGCGGCCGAGTTTCAGCACCACCTGGGCATTCTTTCCATAAAAAGGGGATTCAATGGCAAGCAGGTCCGGGTGGTAGGATTTGCAAACCTCGGAAATGCAGTCGTATATGGCCTGGAGTTTAACATAGGCGTCCTTTTCCTTTCTCAGGTCAAGCACACCCATGTCCACATACTCCACTTTCTTCCCTTCACTGCGCACAATCCCGAAACCCAGCAGGAGGGTTCCGGGATCGATGCCGAGTATGATATGGGACTCGTTCACCTTAGTCTATGCGGTCGAAGCCGGTGTAAGGCCTGAGAACTTCAGGAATCTCGATATAGCCATCCTTCTGGTTGTCTTCCAGCAGGGCGGCCACTACACGGGGAAGAGCCAGGGAACTGCCGTTCAGGGTGTGCGCAAGCTGCATCTTACCGTTTTCGTCCTTATAGCGGAGGTGCAGGCGGTTAGCCTGATAGCTCTCAAAGTTAGACACGGAAGAAATCTCCAGCCAGCGGCCCTGGGCTGCGCTCCAAAGCTCGAAGTCGTAAGTGATTGCAGAGGTGAAGCTCATGTCGCCGCCGCACAGGCGAAGAATCCTGTAGCGCAGGCCGAGTTCGTTCACAAGGCTCTCCACATGGGCAACCATCTCGTCGAGGGCGGCATAGCTGTTCTCGGGCTTTTCCACGCGGACGATTTCAACCTTGTCGAACTGGTGCAGACGGTTCAGCCCCCTCACATCCTTGCCATAGGAACCGGCTTCGCGGCGGAAGCAGGGAGTGTAGGCGGTGAGCTTCTTGGGGAACTGGTCGGCGCCGAGAATAACGTCACGGAATATGTTGGTCACAGGAACCTCGGCGGTGGGAACCATGTAGAAATTGTCCACGGTGGCGTGGTACATCTGGCCTTCCTTGTCGGGAAGCTGGCCTGTGCCGAAACCGGACGCTGCGTTCACCATCACGGGAGGCTCAACCTCCTTGTATCCTGCGGCGGTATTGCGGTCCAGGAAGTAGTTGATGAGAGCCCTCTGAAGCTTGGCACCCTTGCCCTTGTAAACGGGGAAACCGGCGCCGGTGATCTTGACTCCAAGGTCGAAGTCAATGATATCGTACTTCTTTGCGAGTTCCCAGTGCGGAAGGGCGTCGGCGGGAAGGACAGGATCCACACCGCCCATCTTCACCACGAGGTTGTCCTCGGCGCCCTTTCCTTCCGGAACGAGTTCACAGGGAAGGTTCGGAAGGAGGACGAGCTTGTCCTGAAGAGTGGCCACAGTGGTGTCGGCCTCGGCGAGAAGCTCGTTGGAACGGGCCTTGAGGGCGGCGACTTCGGCCTTAGCGGCCTCGGCCTCAGCCTTCTTTCCTTCCTTCATAAGCTGGCCGATGGCGGCCGCAGCCTTCTTCTGCTGCCCAAGGAGGGCATCGCTCTCCTGCTGGATGGCCTTGCGGCGGTCGTCCAGGGCAATCACTTCCTCCACTATGGAGCGGGCGTCAAAATGTTTCTTCGCAAGGCGGCTGATCACCATTTCGGGGTCGTCGCGCAGTGTCTTGAGTGTGAGCATATTCTTATAAAAGTAAAAAGGAGGACTGCACCTTTGCGGGCACAGCTCCTCCAAATCTCAATTATCCTTCGGGGTTTTTAGTTCTCCAGAGGAACTACGGATACGAAGGACTTGTTTTCCCGCTTGCGGGTGAACTTTACAGTACCGTCTACGAGAGCGTAAAGGGTGTGGTCCTTGCCCATGCCAACGTTGAGGCCCGGGTTGTGAACAGTACCCCTCTGGCGGACGATGATATTGCCAGCCTTCACTACTTCTTCGCCGAATTTCTTGATGCCGAGACGCTTGGAATGCGACTCACGACCGTTCTTGGAACTGGATTGACCTTTTTTGTGTGCCATAATCTGTTTCTCCTAAAATTAAGCGATAGCGTCGATGTGAATCTTGGTGAGCTTCTGGCGGTGACCATTCAGCGTCTGGAATCCCTTGCGACGGATCTTCTTGAACACAAGCACCTTCTTTGCCTTGGCGTCGTCGTCGAGGACGGTGGCCTTGACAGTGGCACCCTCTACATAGGGAGTACCGACGGTGATGGCGCCTTCATTGTCGAGAAGGAGCACCTTGTCGAACTCCACGGATTCTCCGTTCTTTGCCTTGAGGCGGTTTACGAAGATGTCCATTCCAGCTTCCACTTTGAACTGCTGGCTTGCAATGTCTACAATTGCGTACATTTGCTTAAAAACTTGTTAAAAAGTTTCGACCGTAAGCGCCTGCACCCGGGCAGGACTTGTGCGGCTTAGCGGCCATCTCAAAATTTGGGACTGCAAAGATACGAATAATTTGCTAATCCGCAAGCATTCCCACAAATTTTTCCATACCCTTTGTGGCCACATCCTGAATGAAAGTGACGCGGGAGTCGGAAATGGGGACCGGTTTGGGGTCTATCACATATATAGGTATGTCGATGGGAGCGTAACGGTACAGTCCCGCGGCGGGATAGACCTGAAGGGAAGAGCCCACGATGAGCAGGATGTCGGCCTTTTCAACGAGGTCGATGGCCTTTTCTATCATGGGGACGGCTTCGCCAAAGAATACTATGTGGGGGCGCAGCTGCTGCCCGGAAGGAGAAAGGTCCCCGAGCTTCACCTCCCCGTAGCCGATGTCGATGACTTCCTTCTCCGAGCCTGTGCGGTCGTAGACGCCGCTCTCTGGACGCACCTTGGTGAGCTCTCCGTGAAGATGCACCACCCTGGTGGAGCCGGCCCTCTCGTGAAGGTTGTCCACATTCTGGGTTATCACGTCCACATTGTAGTCCTTCTCCAGATTGGCAATGGCGAAGTGGGCCGCATTGGGAGAGGCGTCGCGAAGCTGGGAGCGGCGCTGGTTGTAGAAATCCAACACGAGTTCCCGGTTGCGGTACCATCCTTCGATGGAAGCCACATCATTCACGTCATACTGTTCCCAGAGCCCTCCGGCGTCACGGAAGGTTGCGAATCCGCTCTCGGCGCTCACTCCCGCGCCTGTGAGCACCACTATGTGTTTTTTACTCATACGTCAATTCCGAAGTAATATTTCTTCACCCAGTATTCGAAGAGAGGGTCGATGACGGAGGGATTGTCGGCGGCGTCGACGGCGAGTATTTCCTTTTTCATGAGGGCGTCCTTGACGCGCTTCACGTTTGCCGATGAATTCAGTCCGTACTTGCGGATCACCTCCGAGGAACTGAAGCGCTTCACTCCGTCGATGGTGGCCCTCAGAAGATTCACCTGATGGGTGGTGAGGTCGTTCATCATAGCGCGGAAAAGCGGTTCGTGCACGGAAATCAGGCAACTCAGGGCATCCACCAGCACCGGTTCCATAATGTAGCCCTTGGACATGGAGTCGCATATGGCCGCAAAATGGTTGATGTACCATAGATTACCCTTGAACAGGCGGCACGCTCCCAGAAGCAGGTCCTTGTCCAGCACCTTGCCGCCGGAAAGGAAGCCCTTGTGGACGTGGTCCACTATTTCACGCTCTTCCACCGGCGAAAGCTTCACCCTCTCCACCCTGCGGTGGAACAGGCGGCTGTCTTCGAAGATGGCCTTCATCGCGTTTGTCATGGAACCCGTGAAGATGAAGGAGAACTGCCTTCCCGGCAACTCCCACTCCTTCAGGGTGGCGTCCAGGGCGCGCAGGAGGGCATCGCCGTCGTCGGCAAAGCCAAGACACTGGAATTCGTCCACTATCATAATGTAGCGCTGGCCCTTGTCGCGTGCAAACCGGAAAGGGAAATCCAGCATGGCCTTCACGTCCTGCATGTCCATCTCCCAGGACAGGGAGACAATCTGGTCCCTCTCCCGGAAGGCTTCCTCATCGAATACGAAATGGGTGCCTTCGAGATATTTCGCCACAAGGGCGGCATACTCCTGCGGCGTAGAGGCCGACATCCTCACGAGGGGGGCGCCGAGCCGCAGCACGAATTCCTGCATGGAGCGCATGTTGAGCGCAGAGAAAGAGCCCACAGTGAAACTCTTCCCGGTCATTCGCATGGTGAACAGTGTCTGCTGGATAAGTGAGGTACAGCCGCTCTTCGGCGGCTCGTACATCACCACATGCTCTCCCTGGGAAAGGAGATTTCCAAGAAGGGTTACATCGGAACGCCGACCGATAAAGTTCTTCCCGCTGACGTACTGGGAATATGGGAAGGCGGTATCCATGAGCTATTCCTCCGGTGCGGGTTCGTCGGCGACAGGTTCGTCGGCGACGGCCTCGTCCACAGGGACGGCATCGTCGGCCTGGGGTTCGTCCACCACAACTCCTTCCACGACCTTGTATTTGGGAAGCGGGCTGCGGAGCTTTTCATTCAGAGGTGAGAGCACGTTGCACAGCCAGAGCACCACGCAGGCGATTATCAGCGCAAGGATGAAACACCACCAGAAGCAGCGGCGGCGGGCCTTCTTGCGGGCCTCGGGATCCACGGCGGTTATCTTGGGATACTTTGCGAGCGAAGTGAGTGTCTTGCCGAACTTGACGTTCACGAAGGAAGCGGCGTTCACGGCCCAGCCATTGGCATTGAGCACAGGGCCGAGGTCGCGCTTGCGGAGCTTGCGCCATGCAATGAACATGGAAGGACCGGATATCAGAAGCATCACCACGGCGATGATAATCAGAACCTGCCACCAGGTAATGCCCTTCAGGGCGGCGATAACGCCTGCGAGGGCGGCGCCGATGAGGCCGACAGCCATGCCCACGGCGGCAAAGATGCCGGCGAACTTGGCAATGTCGAACGGAGCTGCGGGAGCCTTGCCGTCGGTGGCGTTGTTGGTTGCCTCGGTGAGGCCGGCCATTGACTTCTCGTTCTTCTCGGCGGCCTTCTTGTCAATCTTGTCGCTTATCATCCTGGCAACCTTCTTGTAAGGGCTCCAGAATGCCTGGCGGACTGAAATGGGATTGTCCACGATGGCGATTACCTTTGCCGTGTAGTCGTTGCCGTCACGGTCATAGAACACGGCGTTCTTGCCTTCCCGGAGGCCATCCACATCACCGTCGGTGAGCACCGCAGCGATATTGAAGCTCTTTCCGAGTTTCTCGCTCGTGCAGGCGCAGTAAAGGATGTACATGCCGCTGAGCGAGGAAATCTCCGGAGAAGGCCCTGCGACCTTTATGCAGAGGTCGGTGGAACGCTGGTCGATGTACAGGCGTCCTGCCTGGAACACGGCCTTGCGGTCTTTGTCGTAGAAGTCGGCGAGAACCACGTAGTTGTTGAGGAAGCGGTAGAAGTTCTTCTGCAGCCTCACGAGTTTGTCCACCTCTTCGATGGAAGCGGCCTCGGCCTCGAGGGCCCTGTCCTGCTCCACAAGGGCGAGGAGCTCGGCTTTCCTGTCCTCTTTCACGATAGCCTTGAGGGCATCGTCTCCGAGAGGCTCCACCTCGGCGCCCTTCTTGGCATCGAGCCAGGCGGTGTAGGGAGCGAACTTACCCAGGGCCTCGTTCCACTTGGCCTCGTCCAGGGAAGTGGCCTTTGCGGGAAGCACCAGGGCGGCCATGTTCAGCACAGCATCCTTCCAGGCGGGGTTCAGGCCGCTCTTGAGCGAAAGGACGCCTGCCGCATCGGGCTTTGCCAGGGGCTGGCCATCCACCTCACCGGCGCCGAGCGCTTCCACCTGGATGCCCAGGATTCCGGCGGCATCGGGGTCGAAATCCACGAGCTTGCAGCGGCGGAACCAGTCGTTCACCTTGTCCTTTACGGCATTCACTGCCGCAAGGGCGTCGGCCGTCTTGTCCCCGAAAGGAAGGACGTCGGCGGTGCAGGCCTCCTTCCATGCGAGGTAATCAGCGGCGTCAGCATAAAACTTTTCTATGGCTTCGGCGGTAACGCCTTCAACTCCGCTGCGGTCCATGGATGCGCCCATGCATCCCGCAATCTGGCCGATGAGGGCTCCCAGAGCCTCGTCCTCGGCCGATGCCGGGGTTATGATGCCGTCTCCGTTGAAACGGGTTCCGGCGAAAATCTTCACGTTGTCGGAGGTATCCTCAAGCGAGATTCCGTCCTTTTCCAGCCCCAGGTTACCCAGAATCTGGCGGGCCGATGCAAGCAGCCTTGCGCCGTCGGGGTCGGCCTCATTGAAGGCCGCGAAAGGAAGCGTGTCATTCTCCTTGACCAGGACTTCGCGGTCCTTGATAACGCGGCTGAGCCACTCGGCGGTGGCTATGACTTCGTCCACACGGATTTTGCCGTCGGCGTCGCGGTCGATATAACCGAGGGTCTTGGCATCGAATTCCAGGCCTGCGGTGGGGCAGGAAAGGACAGTCCACATCTTGCGGTCGAGCTCGCCGAGGTGGGATATATCCTCACCGCTCTTAATGTTAACACGGACGGTACCGCCAACGGAGGCATATTTCCAGTCGTAACTGTTGCTAGTCTTTTTTTTCATATTGATACAAATTTGTTTTATTTCAGCGTTATCGGGACGTTACGCGTTGCCCAAATGCAAAATTAACAAAAAATTTTGTGGAATATCAAATATTTTCTACCTTTGCAGTCCCATTGATAAAAAGGAGGTGTAAAAGCATGATCATCGTACCCGTCAAAGAAGGCGAAAATATCGAAAGGGCCCTGAAGAAATTCAAGCGCAAGTTCGAAAAGACCGGTGCCATCCGCGAGATGCGCGCCCGCAAGAACTTTGAGAAGCCTTCCGTGAAGAAGCGCGTTGCTCATCAGAAAGCTGTTTACGTGCAGCAGCTCAGGCTCCAGGAGGAGCAGTAAGAGACACACCTCTCACCATAAAGCCGCAGGCCGGATTTTCCGTCCCGCGGCTTTTGTTATTACGCCGAAAGTAGTTATATTTGCGTGTTATGAGTGAGTATATCGTATCGGCGAGGAAGTACAGGCCGGACTCCTTTGAAACCCTTATCGGCCAGGACAACATTGCAAGGACTCTGTGCAACTCCATCCAGAGGGGCCAGCTCGCACACGCATACCTTTTCTGCGGCCCCAGGGGCGTGGGAAAGACCACCACTGCGCGCATCTTTGCCAAGATGATAAACTGCTCATCCCCCGGGCCGGACATGGAGCCCTGCGGAAAATGCGAATCCTGCGTTAGCTTCCAGGAGGGCCGCAGCTACTGCATCCACGAACTGGATGCCGCCTCGAACAACTCCGTGGACGACATCAAGGCCCTGATGGAAAAAGTCCAGGTGCCGCCCCAGGTGGGCCGCTACAGCGTCTATATCATAGACGAGGTGCACATGCTCTCCGCCTCGGCCTTCAATGCCTTCCTCAAGACACTGGAAGAGCCCCCGGCACACGCCATCTTCATCCTGGCCACCACCGAAAAGCACAAGATTCTGCCCACCATCCTGAGCCGGTGCCAGACCTACGACTTCAACCGCATAAGCATTCCGGACATCGTGCGCAACCTTCGCGGAATAGCCGAAAAAGAGAATGTTGAAATTGACGACGACTCGCTCCACGTCATTGCCGAAAAGGCCGACGGCGCCATGCGCGACGCCCTCACAATCTTCGACCAGACGGTGGCTTTCTGCGGCAGCAAGGTAAACTACAAGGACGTCATCCGCAATCTCAACGTCCTGGACTACGAATACAGCTTCTCCCTTGTGGACAATTTCCTTGAGGGAAACTACGCCAAGGCGCTTCTGACCCTCGACGAAGTGCTCGCAAAAGGCTTCAACGCCCTCTATTTCGTGGCATCGCTGAGCACCCATATCCGCAATCTCATAGTTGCAAAGACAGGAGGGCTCGACTCCCTGCTGCAGGCCAGCGCATCG
>CAJOCS010000003.1:0-73677 GCA_905233655.1 uncultured Bacteroidales bacterium
TCCGAGGGCTCGTCCCGAGGACATACTAGCCCGGGAGCCGCAGGGGGTATTTATGGGGGCAGCGCCCCCAACAAACCGGGATGCCCACGTCGCACCATCCCCATTCCTTCGCCTATCCGTCCTCCATGGCGAAGCCCTCCTCCGACGAGAGACCCCGGCAAAAAAGGTGAACTATAAGCAGATTCCGGCGATGAGGTTGAGGAAGGCGGCGTCGGTGGCGTCGAATGTGGAGAGCTCGGTGCTATCGATGTCCAGAACCGCCGCCACGGAACCATTTCGGAAAATGGGAACGACTATTTCGCTGCGGGAGAGGGCGCTGCAGGCGATGTGACCGGGGAAGGCCTCCACGTCGGGGACTACGATGGTGCGGGCCTCTTTCCAGGCTGTACCGCAGACTCCCCGGCCGAACTTGATCCGGAAGCAGGCCGACGGCCCCTGGAAGGGCCCCAGGACCAGTTCTTCACCCCTGACAATATAAAAACCTGTCCAGAAGAAACCCATACGCTCATGGATAAGGGCCGCAGTGTTGGCCATTCTGGCCACGGCATCCGGCTCGTCGCCGAGATAGAGGCGAATGTCCTGATACAGTCTCAGATAGCGGAATGCCTTCAGCGGCAGGTGGCAGTAACCCTCGGGATTCTTGTCGAGATAGTCCTGATGATATTCCTCTGCAGGATAGAAACAGCAGAGTGGTCCCAGCTCGGTGACGGGAGCCTGGCCGAGTTCCTTGGCAACGGCGGCGAAGGCGGCTTCGAGGACGGGCCTGTCGGCCTCGTTTTCGTAGAATATGCCTGTGCGGTAGCGGGTGCCTTCATCGTGTCCCTGACGGTTCAGGGAAAACGGGTCGATGATGGCAAAAAACAGCTTGCAAAGCTCTGCAAGGGAGACTCGGCCAGGATTATAGCGCACGCGGACGGTCTCGGCGAAGCCGGTGGTGTCGGTGTAGACTTCCTGGTATGTGGGATTCTCCGTATTGCCGTTGGCGTAGCCCGGGCAGGCATCGGCAACACCGTCGACGCCCTTGAAAAAATGCTCCACGCCCCAGAAACAACCTCCGGCGAAATAAATGGTTTCCATTACTTTATGCAACTGGTAAGAAGCTTTAATTCTCCTCCGTCCGGAGCGAACTCCACCTTCCGGGCCGATGCCGGGACAAGCACGGTTTCGCCGCGATGGACGGGGACGTCGTCGATAAAGCCTTTGCCGTCGAGACACATCACCACCAGGAAGGAATCGAGGCCGCTCAGGTCTTTTGTGAAGGCCCCTGTGAGCTGGAATATGGATGTGGTGAAATACTTGCAGCTCACCACTTCCACTTCCCGGTCCGGAAGCATCTCATAGTCGGTGCGGTATGTGGGATAGACGGTGTAGTCGATGGCTTTCTTGGCGAGCTCGGTATGGAGAGCGCGGGGCTTGCCGTCGAGACCAACGCGGCCGTAGTCGTAGATACGGTAGGTCAAATCCGAAGTCTGCTGTATCTCGGCGATGAAGCAGCCGCTGCAGATGGCGTGGATTCGGCCGGCAGGAAGGAAGAAAACGTCGCCGGCACGCACCTCGTAGCGGGTGAGCAAATCTGTAATGGAACCGTCCTCGACGCTTGCCGCATACTCCTCGGGAGTAATGGATTTTTTGAGTCCGGTCAAAAGGGCTGCGCCGGGGTCGGCGGCAACTACGTACCACATTTCCGTCTTTCCATTCTGGCCGGGATGCTCGCGGGCGGCCATTTCGTCGCCCGGATGCACCTGGATGGAAAGGTCGGTGAGGGCGTCGATGAACTTTATGAGCAGCGGGAACTCGTCGCCGGTATTGGCATATACCTTATTCCCCACCAACTCCCCTTTGTACTCCTTTACCAGGGAATCGATTCCGCGCCCTTTGAGCGGGCCGTTGGAAACGATGGATTCGTCGCCTTTGTAGGCCGAGAGTTCCCAGCTTTCGCCAATCTTGTGAATGTCGGTTTCTATGCCCTTGTACGGAGCTATCTTTTCACCTCCCCAGACTTTTTCCTTGAGGATAGGTTCGAATTTTAGCGGATACAGCATTGCAGTATTATTTTCCCATTGTGAATTCAAGTGTGCCGCCGGCCACCACGTCGTGCCAGTCGATGTAAGGCAGCTCGTACGGCTCCCCGTTGAGCTTCACGCTCTTGATGTAAGGATGCGACGGGCTCAGGCCCTTTGTGGTGATGGTGAATTCGCCTCCAGCTACCTTCACCACAGCCTTTTTCCACAGGGGAGCGCCGAACCAGAGACGGGTGGAGGCGGGCTCGACCTGGTAGAAACCAAGAGTAGACATCACATACCAGGCGCTCATCTGCCCCACATCCTCGTTGCCGGCAAGACCTTTGACGCTGTTGGAATACATCTCGTCGTAGACCTGGCGAAGACGTTCGGCAGCCTTTCTGGACTCACCCAGCATGGAATAGAGGTAAATGGTGTGGTGCCCCGGCTCATTGCCGTGGGCATACTGGCCGATGAGGCCGGAGATATCAGGGCTGGCGTTTTCGCCCTCGATATGGTCGGGAGCGATGAAAAGGCTGTCGAGCTTTGCCAAACAGGCTTCCCTGGAACCGAAGAGCTCCACGAGCCCGTCCACGTCCTGGGGGACCAGCCACAGATACTGCCAGCCGGTACCTTCGCAGTAGTCGGAAGTCTCATGACGGGAGTAGATGGGGTTGAAAGGCTCGGTGAAACTGCCGTCGGTCTTTCGACCGCGGAAGAAGCGGAGCTCAGGGTCCCAGAAATGGCGGTAGGAGTGGCTCCATTCGCGGAATTCGGCTTCATAGTCGGGAAAACCGAGGTAGGCGGCGGCATTTGCGAGGGCACCGTCGGCAATGGCATATTCCATGTCGTTGGCAACGCTCTCGCGGTAGAGGTCGGCGGGAATGTAGCCCCACTGGCGGCGAAGGTCAAGGCCGCGGTCGCTCTGCTCCGAGGTGATAACCATAGCCATCAGGAGCTCTTCCTGGTTGATTCCGGCGGTGTAGCCCTTTACGATATTGTCGGCAAAGGCGATGGTGCCGGGATTGCCCACCATGCAGTCGGTCTCGTTACCCATCAGGTGCCACACCGGGAGGTCTCCCTGGTCCTCGAAGATATGGTAGAAGGTGGCGGTGATGTCGTCGCACTTTTCCGGATGGATTATGGTCATAAGGGGCATTGCGGCCCTGTAGGTGTCCCAGAGGGAGAATGTGGTGTAGTTCTGGAAGTCTCCCCTGCAAACCACATCGTCTGAGCCGCGGTATGTGCCGTCGACGTCGCTGTACACCGAAGGGGCGATCATCGTGTGATAGAGGGCCGTGTAGAAGACAGTCCTGCGGTCCGGATCCTTTTCGCTGATGTCTATCTTGCCGAGTTCATTGTTCCAAGCCTCGCGGGCGGCGGCCCGGGTGGCGTCGAAATCCCAGCCGGGAAGTTCGGCGGCCATGTTCTCCTTAGCGCCTTCAATGGAAACCGGCGACAGTGCTACCTTCACCAGAAGCTGCTCTCCGGCATCCGTATGGCCAACTTTGTAGTATCCGTAAACGGGCTTGCGCGAAACGCTGCGCTCGCTGTCGTTATGGATGTTTTCCATGGCGTAGAACTGCTCCGAAGGGCGGGAGAATTCAGCCCAGAAGAATATTTTCTGATTCTTTGCCCAGCCGGTGGAATAACGGTAACCGCCGATGGCCTTCACGTGCCCCTCGTCGTTGCGGACTATCTGGAATCCGGCGTCGGTAACGTCGTCCCAGCAGCCGCCGTTCTCAAGGTCGAAAACCAGAATGGCGTCTTCCGAGGCAGGAAAAGTATAGCGGTGAAAACCCACCCGTGCAGTAGCCGTGAGCTCGGCCCTGATTCCGAAACGGGTGAGCGGAACGCTGTAATAACCCGGTTCGCAGATTTCCTGCGTACGGTCGGCATAGCTCCAGGCGGCCCTTCCGGGCTCATCCTCGCTTCCGCGTTCCGGCATGGTGGGGCCGATAACGGGCATTACCGTTACGTCGAAGAGGTCACCTATGCCTGTGCCCGAAAGATGGGTATGGCTGAAGCCTATGACGGTGGAATCCGAGGCGTGGTAGCCGGAGCACCAGTCCCATTCCTGAGGGATGCTGGTGGGGCCCAGCTGAACAAGGCCGAAAGGCACATTCGCGCCCACGAACACGTGGCCGTGGCCGCCGGAGCCAATCCTGAGATTCACCCATGATGCATAATCTTTGTCTGTACTTGTTCCGCAGGCTGCGGCGAGGACGGCCGCGGCGGAGAGAATAAGGTAGCGGAAGCGTTTCATTGCGCAGGTTTTATATTTATGTAAAGATAGCGTTTTTTTCGTATATTTGAGGAATGAAAGCAAAAATCCTTCTGCTGGCTACCCTGATTCTCACCTTGTTCTCGTGCAAGCGTGAAAGCGGGCCGGAACCCGTGGATTACGTCAATCCCCTCGTGGGCACTCTCTCCACATACAATCTCTCGACCGGGAACACCTACCCCGCAGTGGCCGTGCCCTGGGGCATGCACTTCTGGACTCCCCAGACCGGGGCCGACGGCGACGGATGGACATACCGCTACGACGCCACCCACATCCGCGGATTCAAGCAGACACACCAGCCCTCCCCCTGGATAAACGACTACGGCGCTTTCAGCATAATGCCCGTCACCGGGGAGCCGGAGGCCGATGAAAACCGGCGCGCCAGCTGGTTCTCGCACAAGGCCGAAAAAGCCACCCCGTACTATTACAGCGTGTATCTGGCCGACCATGACGTCTCCCTGGAAATGACGCCTTCCTCCCATGCGGCGGCCTTCCGCATAAGTTATCCCGCCGGCACGAGGGCCTTCCTTGCGGTGGATTCCTATGGCGGCAGCGCCACCCTCACAGACGTCAATACCGTCTGCGGCTGGAGCAGCCAGAACCACGGAGGCGTGGCCGAAGGTTTCCGCAATTTCTTTGTACTTAACTCGGACATTGCTTTCACCGAAATCTCGTCGGAAGGCGGAACGCTTCTGCTGGAGCTTCCAGAGGGGCAGACGGCGAACATAAGCATAGCATCGTCCTTCATTTCGCCCGAACAGGCCCTTCAGAACCTCGAAGAAGTGAGCGGAGGATTCGACGCCGCCTGCGCAGCCGCACGGGCGGAATGGAACCGCATTCTCGGCCGCTTCGAAATCGAGGATAGCAATCTTGACCACCTCCGCACCTTCTACTCCTGCCTCTACCGCAGCGTACTCTTCCCCCGGGACCTTTCCGAAGTTGGGGCCGACGGCATTCGCCGCCATTACAGCCCGCACACGGGAACGGTGGAAGAGGGTTATCTCTTCTCCGATACCGGCTTCTGGGACACCTTCCGCAGCCTCTTTCCTCTTCTGAACCTGGTGTATCCGGAAGTGTCGGCAAGAATCCAGGAGGGCCTGGTGAACCACTGGAAAGAAAGCGGTTTCCTGCCAGAATGGGGCTCTCCCGGGCACCGTGGATGCATGGTGGGAAACAACAGCGCCTCGGTTGTGGCCGACGCATGGCTTAGCGGCATCCGCGGCTACGACATCGACGCCCTCTGGGAGGCGGTCACTCACGGAGCGCACAGCGTGCACCCCACGGTTTCCTCCACCGGGCGGCTTGGCTGGCAGGAATATGATTCACTGGGATATGTACCCTGCGACGCGGGCATAAACGAAAGTGCGGCGAGAACGCTCGAATATGCCTACGACGACTGGTGCATCCTCCGGCTCGGAGAAGCCCTCGGAAAAGATGAAAACGAGCTTGCACCATACCGCAGGGCTGCTCTAAATTACCGGAATCTCTTCGACCCCGAATACCGTCTTATGAACGGCAGGGCTGCCGACGGCAGTTTCCGCCGCCCCTTCTCTCCGCTTAAGTGGGGCGGGGATTTCACCGAGGGCAATTCCCTCCATTACAGCTGGAGCGTATTCCACGATGTCGCCGGTCTTGCCGAACTTATGGGCGGAGACGAAGCCATGGAGGCGGCGCTCGACAGCGTCTTTCTCATGCCTCCCCGCTACGATGATTCATACTATGGCTTCCCCATCCACGAAATTGTGGAAATGACCGTTATGGGCATGGGAAACTACGCCCACGGCAACCAGCCCATACAGCACATGCTCTATCTCTACGACTGGTGCGGCAAGCCGTGGAAAGCCCAGGCCCGAATTCGTGAGGTGATGGAGAAATTCTACACCCCCTGGGCCGACGGCTACTGCGGCGACGAAGACAACGGCCAGACGTCGGCCTGGTATGTTTTCTCGGGCATGGGCTTCTATCCTGTGTGCCCGGGAAGCGGGGAATACGCCCTGGGGACGCCTCTGTTCCGGAAACTTACGGTCCATCTTCCAGGAGGGGACCTGCGCATCGAGGCTCCGGCGAACAGCCGGGACAATTGCTATGTGGGCACTCTCCGCCTGAACGGACGGGAATGGGGCCACAACTTCCTGCGTCAGGAAGATATCCTTAATGGCGCCTCGCTGCGCTTCGACATGGTTTCCGCGCCTAATAAAGGCAGGGGAAGCGAAGAACAAGACAAACCATATTCATTCTCAAGGCCATGAAAAGACTTCTGACCGCTATTTGCGCCACTGTGGCGTTGTATTCAAGCCTTCAGGGGCAGACCTACCGCAGCCAGCGTCCGTACCCGATGGAACGGGTTTTCTACTCCGAGTACGTAGAAAGCACCATCTCGCAGGTGTGCGCACAGCTTATGAATCCCAAGCTCCGCTGGATGTTCACGAACTGCTACCCGAACACCCTCGACACCACGGTCAACTACAATGAATTCGAAGGTGTTACTTTCGTCTATACCGGCGACATCCACGCCATGTGGCTCAGGGACTCCGCCTGCCAGGTCTGGCCATACCTGATTATGTGCGAGGGGGATCCACAGGTGAGCGACATGATTGCGGGAGTGCTGCGCCAGCAGTTCCGCTTCATAAACACGGACCGTTATGCCAACGCCTTCAACCCCTACGACAGCGGCTATGGCTGGAGCAGCGACAATACCGGCGTGCAGCAGAGTCCGGACGTATATGAGCGCAAATGGGAAGTGGACTCCCACTGCCATGTCCTGAGGCTTGCCTACGGCTACTGGCAGACCACGGGAAAGACGGAAGTGTTTGACAGCGAATGGATTCAAGCCATTGAAAATATACTTCTCACCTTCACCGAGCAGCAGCGCAAAGACGGCGACGGCCCCTATTATTTCCTTCGAAACACAGACCGTCAGCTGGACACCAAGGCTCGCTGCGGCTATGGCAATCCGGTGAATCCCGTGGGGCTCATCGCATCGGCCTTCCGCCCGTCCGACGACGCCACCCAGTTTGAATTCCTTGTCCCGTCGAACATATTCGCGGTTGACGTGCTCCGGAAGGCCGCCGAAATCCTCACCACCGTTAATCACCGCAACGACCTCGCCGCCCGCTGCAACAGCCTTGCGAGCGAAGTTGCGGCGGCCCTGCGCCAGTATGCAGTGGTGAGCCATCCCTCCTTCGGCCCCATTTACGCTTATGAAGTGGACGGCTTCGGCAACTGCTATCTGATGGACGATGCCAATGTGCCTTCGCTCCTCTCTCTCGCCTACCTTATTCCCAACATGGCCGACGACCCCGTATACAAGAACACAAGGCGCTTCGTGTGGTCCGATTCCAATCCTTATTTCTGGAGAGGGACGGCCGCGGAAGGCATTGGAGGGCCGCATATCGGCACCGAGAACATCTGGCCCATGAGCATTATGATGAAGGCGTTCACCGCCACCGACGACGCCGAAATCAAATGGTGCATCCAGACTCTCATGGACACCGACGCCGGGAAGGGCTTCATCCACGAGAGTTTCAACCGCAACGACGCCTCCGACTATACCCGCGACTGGTTCGCATGGCAGAATTCCCTCTTCGGGGAACTTATCCTCAAACTCATTGCCGACGGAAAACTTGAACTTCTAAACAGCATACGATGAAACGTCTTCTCTTTGTTTTAGCCCTTGCTGCTACCCTCTGCGCCTGCTCAGAGAAAGACAACAGCCTGAAAATAGGGACATACAATATCCGTCTTATCAATAGCGGCGACCGTTCCGCCGGAAACGGATGGGAACAGCGCAGCCCATATCTCCTGGCCCTGCTCCGCTATGAGGCGCCGGATATATTCGGAGCTCAGGAAGTCCGTCCCGAACAGATTCCGGACATGACCGAAGCTCTCCCGGAATACGACTGGGTGGGCGTGGGACGCGACGACGGTGCGGATAAAGGCGAATTCGTTCCCGTGTTCTGGCTTCGCGAACGCTTCGAAGCGCTCGACAAAGGCTGGTTCTGGCTAAGCGAAACTCCAGACGTTCCAGGAAAGGGCTGGGACGCCGCCTGCAACAGGGTATGTACCTGGGTGCACCTGAAAGACAGGAAATCCGGGAAAAAGATCTGGTTTTTCAATCTTCACATGGACCACGTGGGCGTTGTGGCAAGGGAAGAAAGCGCGAAACTAATTGTGAGCAAAATAGAGCAGATGTGCCATGACGACGAGGTGGTTTTCGTCACCGGCGACTACAATGTCGACCAGAACGACAGCATCTTCAACATCTTTGAAGAGTCTTCCGTCCTGACCGATTCTTATGCCAAGGCAGCCGACCGTTTCATTCCCAACGGCACTTACAATGCCTTTGACGTAGGGAGATACACCGAGCTCAGGATAGACCATATTTTCGTCTCTCCTGCAGTGGACGTGGAGTTTTTCGCGGTCAGGACCGACATGTACTGGAGTGAGAATGAAGACGGGAGCTTCACTCCCAGAACGCCTTCAGACCACTATCCGGTGTTCATCAAGGCCAGGCTGGACTAACGCCACTGGATGGTACCGGCATTCACCAGCTCCTGGTGAGAGATTCTGTAACCCTTGTTTTTGCCTCCGACCTTTGCCTTGGAGGCATTTTCTTTATTGCGCGTAATAGTTAGCGTACTGCCGTCAGGAAGGGTTATTACAGCTTTGGAGAAACTGGGACGGGTAAGGGTAAAATAGGGCTCTCCGGGGCAGTCGGGATAGAAGCCCAGCATGGAGAACACCGCCCAGGCGCTCATCGTACCGGTGTCGTCATTACCCGGAATGCCGTCGGGGGCGTTGCGGTAGTAGGTGGAAAGGATGCGATCTACCTGCTCCCAGGTGCGCTTTTCGTAGCCCTTGAAACGGGAGAAAAGGTAGGGATATACGATATCCGGCTCGTTTGCGGGGTCATACAGCCCTTCGTCGAACACTTTCTGGAGTTGCTTCACATACTTTTTCTTTCCGCCCATAAGGCTCGCATAACCCTCCACGTCGTGGGGAACGGCGAAAGTGTAATTCCAGGCACTGCCTTCGTGGAAGCCGGGAGCGTTGGAAAAGTCAGCGCCGTCGGCGGGATTGAAGGGTGTGAGGAAGCTGCCGTCGGCATTCAGCGGACGCAGGGAGCCGTCTTCCTTGCTGAAATAGTGGCGGTAGCCGAGGGAGCGCTCGCGGAAGCGGGCCGCATCGTCGGCATGTCCGAGGTCGGCGGCAAGGCGCGAAAGAGCGTAGTCGGCGACATAGTATTCAAGGGCGTGGGAGACGGAGTTGTCTCCGGAGAAATCGGCCGCGAAATAGCCCAGGGGGATATAGCCGAGAGCCACGTAAGGGTCGTTGTCCGGACGCATGAGGTTGGTGGCGCCGGGAGTATCGGCACTCTTGAGGAAGGCCTGATAGGCGGTTTCTATCTCGAAGGAACGGAGTCCGCGCAGCCAGGTGTCGGCGATTACGCAGATTGCAGGGTCGCCCTCCATGGTCCAGGTTTCGCGTCCGTAGAGCTCCCATTTGGGCATCCAGCCCCATTCGCGGTACATCTCTATCATGGAATTCACCATGTCTGTCTGCTTTTCCGGATAGAGGAGGGTCAGAAGCTGATGGAGATTGCGGTAGGTATCCCAGAGGGAGAATACTGTGTAGCGGTTTCCACCGTCCACAACACCCACGCCCCTGTCTCGGAGGCGTCTCTGAGCCTGGCCGTTACGGCCTGTAGCTATGCGGTAGCTGTCCAGGCTGAGCGGGTTTCCGAATTCCATCAGGGGATACTGCCCATTGACGTCGTTCACTATATTGGGATGGATGAGGGCGTGATAGAGGGCCGTATAGAAGACGGTCTCGCGCTCCTCGCCGCCGCCTTCAACCCTTACTCTTCCAAGATGCTGCTCCCACATTGCGTCCGCCGCCGCCGCAACCGACTCGAAATTGAAGCCGTCCTGCTCCGCTTCAAGATTCTCGCGGGCATTCTCGATGCTCACGAAGGAAACGCCCATCTGGACCATTATCTGCTCTCCGGGCCGGAGGCCGTCGAAATGGAACCAGTAGCCGATGTCGTCACCGCTCATTTCACGGCTGTAGGAGGTGTAAATCTTGTACTTTCCCGCATCCTGGTCCCAGGCGGCTTCAGCACCCATCGGCCTCTGTTTCTTCCAATATCCGGCACTTGAGGGAAGCTTGTTGACGCGGAGGACGAAGTATATGGGAAATACGGCCTCACGGTTATAGCAGAAGGTTCCCATCAGCTTGCTCCCTTCAATTTCTGTGGCCGATACGCGGCGCACCATGGCTCCGCTCTCGTTGGTGAGGCCCTCGCCCAGATTCAGCAGTATGCTGGCTTCCCCGCCGGGGAAGGTATAGCGTTCGAGGGAGGTCCTGGGGGTGGCGGTAACTTCGGTGAGAATGCCGCTCGCAAGGCGGTTGGAATAATAACCGGGACGGGCTGTTTCTTCGGTGTATTCGCTGCCGTACTGGTGATAGTCCACCTGAAGCGGGCCCTGCACCGGCATCGTCAGGAGCGAGGCCAGTTCGGGGCAGCCCACGCCCGAGAGATTCACATGGGAATAACCGGTAAAGTAGCTGTTCTCCTCAACATAGGGAGTGCTCCACCACCGGCTGTCCTTGTCCCAGCAGTTAAGCTGGGAGCCCATGACATTGAACGGCGAAACGCTCATCATTCCGTTCGGAGTGACGGCGCCGGGGTTGCAGGCCCCGAAATTGGTGGTGCCGATAAAGGGGTTGACCCTGGAGGTGACGCCCTGCGCTCCCGCCCCGAAAGGCATGAGCCAAAGGACGAGAAGGAGGAGGAGAGCTCTCTTACCCATTATTTTTCGATATTGGTGTTTCTGGTGAAATCAATAATCTCGCTCACGCGGCCGAAAGCAAGGGATGTAACGGTGTCGGCACATCCATAATAGATTGCGAGACGGCCTGTGGCGCTGTCGCAGAGGGCTGCGCAGGGAAAGGCCACATTGGGTACGTCTCCCACGCATTCGTAGGGAGTCTGGGGAGAAATCAGGTACGGGCCGCTGCGGGCGATTACCTTCCAGGGCTCGTCGAGGTCCAGGAGGGCGCTGCCGAAACTGTAGACATAGCCGTTGCAGCTGCGAAGCACTCCGTGATGGAAGAGGAGCCAGCCTTCGGATGTCTCGATAGGTATGGGACCTGCACCAATCTTCATGCACTGCCAGGCGCTCACTTCAAACGGAGCGGGCTGCATCACATGACGGTGGCGGCCCCAGAACTCCATGTCCGGAGATTCGCTGTAGAAAATGTCGCCGAATGCGGTGTGGCCGGTGTCGGAAGGACGGCTGAGCATGGCATAGCGGCCGCCTATCTTTCGCGGGAAGAGCACGCCGTTGCGGTTGTAGGGAAGGAAAGCGTTTTCCACCTGATGGAAGCTCTCGAAATCCTTCGTCCACGCCAGGCCGATGGTGGGGCCGTGATAGCCGTTGCACCATGACACCCAGTAGCGGTCTTCGATAAAGGTCACGCGGGGGTCGTAGCCATAGACCCACTGCCCAATTTCAGTGTCGTCGCAACTGAAACGGAGCACCTCGGGCTTGATATCCCAGTTGATACCGTCTTTGGAAAAGCCCACGTGAAGGGCCATGCGACGGTTACGGTCGTCACAGCGGAACACGCCGGCAAAACCGCCGCGGAACGGGACCACGGCGCTGTTGAATATGCTGTTGGAGTCCGGGAGCTGATTCCTTTTTATTATGGGATTGGCGCTGTAACGCCACATTACCTCATTGCTTCCCGCGGGCCTTTCTTCCCAGGGGATGTTCGGGAGGGCTGCTCCCACTATCTTGAGTTCACTCATCTGAGACTTGCTTTGAGTATTATCTTGTCCTTGTGTCCGGAAATGTCCTCCCCGGCGGCCTTCGCTTCGATGAGCTTCACCAGATACTCGGCCGCAGTGCTGGAAATGGCGGCGAGGGGCTGCTGCACGTGGGGAATGGGCGGACTGAACACATCGAATACGTTGGAATAGTCGAAGGAGACCAGCTTCACGTCCTGCTGGATGCGCACGCCGCGGTTGAACAGAGCCTTTATAAGGGCCACGGAAGGAACGTTGGAGGCGGTAATAAGCCCGTCGATACCCATCTGGATAATCTTGTCGGCAAGGCGCTCGGCCTCTTCGTCAACCCTGTCGAAGGGCATTTTCCAGATAATGGCATCTTCACCCATGATGCGGCGGAAGGTCTCTTCACGGTCGGTCATGGAGGAGATTCTCATGGCATAGGAGACAAAGGCAATTTTGTTTACCCCCTGCTCCTTGAGGGCCTTTACGGCCTGCTCGGTGGCGTCGATGTTGTCCGTCAGGACGGAAGGAACGTCGAAATCCGGATGATGCCGGTCGATTACCACCAGCGGACGTCCGCTCTCCATGAGCTGCTTCACGCAGGGGCCGCTGCCGACGCAGGGAACCACTATGAAACCCTCAACATCCTTGTTGAGGAACGACTGCACAAGCTTGGAGAACTTCTCGGGATCTTCGTCGGAAGAGCCGAACAGCATGGTGTAACCGTGCTGGAAAGCCCAATTCTCAAGCTCACGGGCAATAATTCCGTAAAAGATGTTGGCCGTGTCGGACAGAATGACGCCGATGTCCCTTGTCCTTCCCTTGCGAAGCATCCTGGCGGCGCTGGAGGGGCGGTAGTTGAGCCTATTGGCCACTTCCAGAATGCGTTTCTTAGTATCCTCGCTCACGCGGTATTTCTGTTTTCCGTCGGCCCCTATCCTGTTGTTCATGACAAACGACACCAGGGCGATGGAAACACCGGCTTCACGAGCGATATCCTTGATGGTAATGTGCTTTGTCATGGTGCAAATATAAGAAAAATCGCTTAACGTGTTAAAACTTTTTAGCGATTTTTCAAAAATGTTTGTTTCAACTGTTTCCGTCCCTATTCGAGACCCCTTGCACGAAGCAGTGCGGAAGGATTGGGAGTAGAACCGCGGAAACTCTCGTAAAGTACCATGGGCTCTTCGCTGCCGCCTCTTTCAAGGAAGGTGCTGCGGAATGCGTTGGCCACGTCGGGATTGAAGATGCCGTCCTCCTTGAACTTCTCCCAGGCGTCCACGGCGAGCACTTCGCTCCACAGATAGCTGTAGTAGCCGGCGCTGTATCCGCTGTTGAAGATGTGGTTGAAATAGGTGGTGCGGTAACGCGGGATAATCTCGTCGATAAGGCCCATCTCGGCGCAGACGCGGGCTTCGAAGTCGCGGATGCTCTGGGCGTCGGTCATCTGGTTGAGCTCATCCAGCGAAAGCTCGTGCCAGCGCATATCCAGGATGGATGCGGCGCAGAGTTCACCGGTAGTGAAGCCCTGGTTGAACTTGAGGGCGCTGGAAATCTTCTCCACGAGCTCGGGGCTGATAGGAGTGCCGTCGCGGTAATCGTTGGCGTAGAGTGCGAGTATCTCCGGAACGAAAGCAAAATTCTCGTTGAACTGGGAGAACATCTCCACGAAATCGCGGGCCACAGAGGTGCCGCTAACGGTTTCGTAGGTGCACTGGCTCAGGAAGCCGTGAAGGGCATGGCCGAATTCATGGAAAGCGGTCTGCACATTGTCCACGGTGAGCAGCGAGGGCTGGTCGGCCGTAGGATAAGGGAAGTTGCAGACATTCACTATTACGGGGCGCACGCCGGCCTTCTGCTCGCGGAAGTTGTTCATCCACGCACCTCCCCTCTTGGTGGGACGCACATAGTAGTCGCGGTAGAAAATGCCGATGAGGGAGCCGTCGGCGTCGGTGAGCTTGTAGGCCTTGACGTCGGGGTTGTAGACCGCCACATCGGGAGCCTCCTCAATGTGGATGCCGTAGATGAGCTCAGCTGCGCAGAACACGCCCTTCAGCACGCTGTCGGCCTGGAAATAGGGCTTGGTGAGCGATTCGTCGAGGGCATAGCGCTGAGCGCGGACCTTCTCGGCATAGTAGGAATAATCCCAGGGCTCGATGGGGTGGCCGGCGATTGCTTCCATGTCGGCAATCTCCTCGCGGGCCTTGGCCATCGCGGCGTCCATGATGGGCTGCAGAAAGGCGTCTACCCTGTCGGGGGTTTCGGCCATCTTGTCGTCCAGCTGATATGCGGCGAAGGAAGGGAAACCGAGGAGCTGTGCCTGCTCGGCCTTCAGACGGAGAATCTCCAGGACGATGGCGTTATTGTCGTATTCGTTGCCGTTGTTGCAGCGGGAAGAATAGGTACGGAACACCTGTTCGCGTTTTGCACGGTCGTCGCAGCTGGACATGAAGTCGTAGTACTCGGAGACGGTGATGCCGGTGAGGTCCTTGAAGGCATTGTTTTCTGCCAGGAGGTTCTGTCCGAATTTCTGCTGGAGGGTGGCCAGACGGGAGTTGATTTCGGAGAAACGGGCCTTCTTGTCGGGCTCGAGGTTTACACCGTTGCGGACAAAGCGCTGGTATATCTTCTTCACCACCATCTGCTGCTCGCGGGTAAGGGGTTCGTCGCCCTCATAGACCGCCTTAACGCGTTCGAAGAAGGCTTCGTTCATGAAGATGGCGTCCTCGGCCGCGGAAAGCATCGGCAGCACTTCTTCTTCGATGGCCTGCATCTCGGGAGTGGAATCGCTCTCGGAAAGGTTGAAGAACACTCCGCTCACCTTTGCGAGAAGCTCGCCGGAATTTTCATACGCGGCGATGGTATTCTCGAAGGTGGGGGCATCGGGATTGTCGATTATGGCCTGGATTTCAGCACTCTGCTGTTCGATGCCGGCCTTGAAGGCTGGCATGTAGTGGGAAACCTTTATCTTCCCGAAGGGGGCGGTTCCGTAGGGGGTGTCCCACTCCTCGAAGAAGGGATTTGCAGTGTTACAGGCAGTTATCATAAACAGGGCGCCGATTGCGGCGTAAAAAGCTTTCATATCAGCCGGAATAATTATTTAACGGAAACGGACGGGACGTCTACCAGCGAGAACTGTGCGGCGCCGCTGTAGATGGTCAGGATGCCGGTAATGGAAACCGGTGAACCACCGATCACAGAGGCAGGAAGCTCCTCGTCGGCAAACTTGGCGTAGCCGCTGGTGCGCACCTGAATGTTGGTGGAGCCCACCTTGAAGTAGTGCGACACGTAGTTTGCGGTGGCATACTTTATCATGATGTCCTTGTAGGTGAGGTCCTTGTCGGGGCCGAAGCTGTCGAGCACCTTGCCGGGCGCGAGCACCTCGGCGGGAGTCTTGAGAATGGAGCCGGCACCGTAACGGGTTGCACCGGAACCCACCTCTGCGGTATCCCATACACCAGCCTGAAGGTATTCGATGAACTTGGCCTTTGAACATGCCCAGGTATTGATTCCCCAGGTTCCATTGTCGGAGAGGAAAATACGGTTCTCGGGATTGGCGCTCTTGTGAGGGAGGTTCGGATTCGGATAGAACAGGGCGAATATCTGGTTACTATAGGTCATATTCTCTATGGTTACCAGCTTACCCCACAGTTCTCCGGTATAGCCGGCCGTGATGGCGGCCTTTACATCGGCCTCGGTGACCACTGCCGGAGCGACCGGGGTGCCATATTCCCCCTTGAACACATGCAGGTCGATTATGGCCTGGACGTCGATGTAGGAGGTCTCGTATTCGTTGGTGGAAGTATTGTCGGGCTCAAGGCCTAGCTGCGGCATGCCGTTGTAGGCGCCGAGCTGGAGATTGTCGCAGTAGACATACACCCACTGCCCAAGGGCGAACTCGCCGTAGAGGGCCGACTTGCCTATCTTGACGTCAATGCCGCCGGTGTTGTCCTGGATGTAGAGCTCACGGTAAATGTTGCCGGTGATATCCGTGGATATGACCTGACCCTTGATCCAGACATTGCCGCTCACGCTGATTCCTCCGGTCCTGTACATGGCCTTGAGGTCTTTGATGGAAGTGAACGTTCCCGGGAAACCGGGGAGTTCAGACTCGGTGTAAATCTTGAAACCTTCGGGCTGGGCGGGATTGCCCATAACAGGCTGCCATTCTTCTTTCAGACTCTGGCAGGAAACGGCCGCTGCAAGGGCCAAAATTGCGATTAAAATCTTTTTCATGGCTTAGAATCTGAAATAAATGTTGAGCATGTAATTGAATCCCGGCATATAGAAATACTTGGGGTCGAAACGGTAATAACGCTCCTTGGAAACGGTGTTGTCCACCAGACGGGTCTGTTCGTAACCGCCGGTCTTGACTTCCTTGTTGTTCAGGAGGTTCTTTGCATTGAGCGAGAATCCAAGCTGATACTTGCGCTGGATGTACCAGCTCTTTCCAACGGAAACGTTCACCAGCCATGCGGGCTTGAACATTTCCTGCCCGGTCATATAGGCAATCTCGGTGTCGGTGATGTTGTTGTCCAGACCAGCCACCGCGTTGTCGGTGCGGTAGAGCGGGTTCATATCGAGGTAGCTGCGGCCGAAGTATTCGACGTCGGCATCGATGAACCAGTAGTTGTAATTGTAGGCGAGGCCGAGGCTGGCTGCGGTCTGGGGCGTCGAAGGCACATAGTGCTTCTGGACGGTGCCGTCGAGGAGTTCAGTCTGCTTCCAGTACGAGACCAGCACGTCGGACATCACCACTTCGGCGCTGTTGTCAACGGTCTGCGTCATGTAGGGATTGGAAGTGTAGACATACTCGCCGAGTGCGAGGACACCCTGTACGGAGAGGTTCGGGACCAGATAGGTGGGCATCTTGAAACCGAGTTCAATACCCATGTTCCTCTGGTCGATACCGCGGATGGCAAAGTTGGAGAAGGCGTTCTGGAGGTCGTCATAGGCGCTCATAACCTTGCTCTGGTCCTTGATGGTGGTGTAGTAGGCCGTGGCCCTCACATTGATGCCGTTGCCGCTGTACTGCCAGTTCACGTCGGTCGAGAAGGTCTTGACGGTGGTGAGGCCGTCCATCATGGTATTGCGGGTACGGGGGCTCAGGAAGGCCTGGTTGAACTTGGGAGCGTCGGCAAAGTAGCCCACATTGGCATAAACCCTCTGGTTGCCGCCAATCACGTAGTTCACATTGGCCTTGGCTGCATATGTGATGAATTTCGCAACCTTGGAACGGCCGTAAGAAGTGGTTACTTCGCCGTCGGGATCGTAGGTGGGTTCGATGGTCTGGCCGTCGACGATGAACTTGTTGCCGTTCTTGTCAAGTCCGGGGAACAGACCCTTGCGCAGCAGACCGTCCCTCCAGAAGGATTCATAGCCGATGCGTCCGCCGATGTCGGTGCTAAGGTTGCCGAACACGAAATGGCCGTTGAGCCAGCCACCCGCGTTGCGGACCTGGGCAAGGTAGTCGTAACCGTATTTGTCGCCCTCGTGAAGGACTTCTGCGGCACCGTTGGCCATATAGTAGTCGAGATCGTTCTGAAGCTTGTAGGGCGTGGCAGCGAAGTCACGCTCGGCGAAGTTGTCGGTGTTCAGGAAGTACTGACCGCCGAGGAGGTCGGCAACCGTCTTGAAGTATTCCGTGCGGTTGATGCGGACGGCAAAGCCGCCGGTGAGGGTGATCATCTCGTTGAGACGTGACTTGAAATTACCTGCGAGGTTGAAATCCCGCTGGTCTACACGGCGCTCCTCCTGGATGTATTTTGAGCGGCCGTTCTGCATGATGTTCACGCTGTAGAGGCGGTCCCAGTTGATGTGGGTGAGCTCAGGATAATCCTTCGCATGGGTCCACACCTCGTTCGCCCAACCCCACTTCATGGGATTGTTGCGGTTCATGTCAGTATTGCTGTCCATGAAGTAGCTGGGAAGATTGCGGTAATAGTCCGGGCGGGGGTCCTGGGCGTCGTACCAGTCAAGGGCGGTGTAGCCGTTGCGGCCGAAGCGGTAGAGGGCTGTGAGGCTGGCTTCGAACTGGGAGGAAGGAGTGAAATTCCACTTCACGAAAGCGATCGGTTCATTCGTCTTGCGAACACGGGCGTTGCGCACGCGACCGTTCTGGTAGCCCCAGTTGGAGTTGTACATATTGTCGCCCACCAGGTCGTAGACCTCCTGGGTGGAAGCGTTCTGGGCACCCCTCTCGCCGGGAGTGGCGAAGAAGGCGAAATTGAGGCTGTTGGCGTCGTTTATCACCTTGTCGGCGGCGAAATAATAGGCCAGCGAGCGGTAATACACACCATCAATCCAGTCGTTTCCGCCGAGGCGGGCGCTCACGTTCGCCGCAAAGGCCCAGCCGTTGTCCATAAGACCGGTGGCATAGGAGCCCATGACGCGGAGGCGGTAGAGGGAGCTGTTGGTGAGGATGCTGCCGCGAAGGCCCTTGCGCATGGCTGCGGCATTGCCGAAGATGTTGGTCACACCGTTGTAGCCGCCGAATGCATAGTCAGAAATCTCGGCTCCGTTCACCGTTTCCTTGGTGCGCATCGCCTCGTTGAGGCCGCTCCAGAGGGAGAAGGGACCGTATCCCGTGATGGCGTCGTTCATTTTCACGCCGGCAAGCAGCACATCCTGGCTCTCGGAAGAATATCCGCGGGCGCGGAAACGTACCGAAGAGAAGTTGTAGCCGGCGATGTTGTTGAACACGTCGTTCGAGCCGAAGAGGATGGTGGGATTGTCGTTGAATCCGCTGTCGTCCATATCGAAGGCTGCGAAGGAGTCGTCGTCCACTTCGGTCACGCGCTCGGTTGCGGTGAGCGAGAGGGTGAACATGTTCTTCACATATCCGTCATTCACGGTTACCTGCACCTGCGTCTGCAGGAAATCAGGAGCGTCGATGACCAGGGTGTACATGCCGTCCTCGAGGCCGTCGATGCGGAAAGTTCCGTCCTCCGCGCTCTCTGCGGTGGCAATCTCGGCCGCACCCTGGAAGAGGGTGAGCTTCGCTTTCTCCACCGGACTGCGGTCGGTACGGTTCACGACGGTTCCCCTTACGCCGCCGGTGGGCTGGGCCAGCACCAGGACGGACGTGAGTAACGCCGCAAAGGTCAGAATCAGTCGTTTAGTCATGGCAGCTTATTTTTTTATTACGATATACGTGGGATAGTGGTCGGAATAGCCGCCTACGAACGCACCGTTGGAGAAAGTGCGGAAAGGCGTGCCTTTGTACTGACCGCTCTGGTTGGTCATGAAGGGCTTCACGAACACGCGGCCGTAGTATTTACGCTTGGTGATGCGCTGAATCTGGAAGGTGCCTTCCGCTGCGTGGGCAAGATTGTCGTTCACCAGGATGCAGTCGTAGATATTGCGCTCTCCACGGTAATAGAGGGTGCTGTATCCATTGTCTAGCATGCTCCAGAAAGGAGAGAAGAAGTCGGTGGGAGTAACGTCGTCGATATTCCTGCGGCCGTGCATGTAGACCGCCATGGAATCGTCGAAGGGATTGTCGTTCATGTCGCCCATGATGACGCACTTTATTCCGGGATAGCGCTGCATCATCTGCATCGCGTGGTTGTAAACGATTTCACCGCCGCGGGCACGGGTGTCCTGTCCCTTGCCGCCAAGACGGGAAGGAAGGTGGCACACATAGAAGGCGAAATGCTCTCCGTCGATGATGCCGTGGACCATGAGGATGTCGCGGGTGCGGAAATTGGCCTGTTCCTCCTCGTTCATGGAGAACACGATATCGGAAGGGCTGAAGGTGAAGGGAATGGATTCACTTCCCACCAGCTGCATCATGGAAGGGTCGTAGAGCAGTGCCACATCCACGCCTCGGCGGTCCGGACCGTCGTAGTGGACTATCTGGTAGTTGGCATCGGCAATCGAGGGCTGGGCCACCAGATCTTCAAGGACGTGGCGGTTTTCAACCTCGGAAACGCCAAGGACAGTATGCCATACACCGTTGTCGTTGTGCATCTCGGCAATGACACGGGCCATATTGCGGAGCTTTTTCTGATACTTCTCTTCGGTCCACTGGTTGGCGCCGTCGGGGAGATACTCGTAGTCGTTCTTCCCGTCGTCGTGGTAGGTGTCGAAGAGGTTCTCCAGGTTGTAGAAACCAATCACATGGCTGTGATGCCGCTTCGCCTGGGCCTGTACGGGCAGCAGCGCCGCAAACAGGGCGGCGAGCATGATGGAATACAGTATTTTTTTCATAGGAATCTGGTTATTATCGCGTTATTTCCACCATTTGGACGGAGCTGCGGCCTCGATGGCATCGGCCGATTCCTTTCCCACATAATCTGCAAGATGGGGGAAGAAATCTATTCCGGTGGTCTGTTCGAGCTCGTCCACGGACATGATATAGTCAAGGAAGTCCCCATCGTGTATGGATTTGTCGTGGGGAAGGAGGTAGGCCGCCGCCATGAAGCCTCTGGTGGCATAAGTGGATGTTCCACGGAAGAGCAGGGCCTTGAAATAATGGGTGGGAATCTTCACGGCAAAGCCCGAAGAAGTCCCGGACGTACGGGTGGAATTCTTGTAAAGACAACCCGTAACGACATAAAGAGTGTCGGAAAGGGCGGCATAACTGCGCACCCTGCCTTCGAGGTTCCCCCAGATTTCGCCGTTGAAGTCGTAGTCCTGTGGCGTCATGTTGGTGGGGACGAAGGTGGAGGCGTTTGCCGCATAAGTTGCAAGGCGGTCGGCCGACGGCAACTGGTGGCCGCGCGTCCATCCCCCGCCGTAGGAGCCGTTGCTTATGTTCGGCTGGATGCTGGTGGGCAGGAGGGGGTCGTAACCCCAGGCGTTGGAACGCGAACCGCTGCCCTTGAGGGAGTTGTTGAGAGGGTATGCGACCCAGAGGGAGAGGTGCTCGCTGTAGTCCCAGTAGCAGGACCAGTTGCGCACGCCGCTCTGGGCTTTGGAAACGTATTTGCCGCCATCCATGGCATGGACAAGGACTTCGAGGCCGTCGCCCGCGACGGTGGCGGGAAGCTCGAGCCAGTCCATGGGGGCCACATCGAAACCATACTGTCCGCCGCCGGGATTCACAGAACCTCCCTCTCCGGCCTGCTGTACGGTCTTGCGGACGGTGACCCCGTTCTTGGGGACAAGGACAAGTGTCAGGCTGCGGGACTCCTCACCCTCGTTGCTTTCGAAGCGGAGCCTCACGTCTCCTTTTGAACCAGTGCCCGAAGAGGGTTCCACGCTGGCCCAGGCCGATGCGCCGCCCTCGAACTCCACCGAGAGAGTCCATTCGTACTTCGCAGTCACAGAAACGAAAGTACTGCCGCCCTCCGCGGGGAGAGTGGACACCTTCAGGCCGATGGCTGTCGCGGAATCAAACTCCGCCTCGGGGGTTTTGGTGCATGCGGCCGCAATGGTTGCGGCAAGAAGCAGCAAAAGAACTCTTTTCCCTGACATTGTCTTTTTAATCGATAAAACCCGAAAAGGGTGTCCGGCCGGAGCCGGACATCCCTTCGGGATTAAAAACAAACTGACGCTACTTTACGACAATGGTCATCTTGGTCACGCGGACCTGGCCATTGGTGGCCGTGCCGGAGTTGCCCACAGCGAACGTGGTGCACTGGGCGACAGACTGGCCGGATTGCACAACCGAACCGTCAGAGGCGAGGAGTACACCGGTATTCTGGCTGGCATATTCAACTGTTACGGAGACAATCTGCTTGTCGGCACAGGTGAAGCTCAGTGTTGCATTTTCGGACTGATACAGACGCCACTGGTTTCCGGAAGTATAGTACTTGCCGCTGTTGCCACCACCGGTAACGGTAGCTGTCACGCCGTCTACGGTAACAGTCTTGTACTGCTTGCTGTTTTCCCAGCCGTTAGCGGTAGCAACCGTTGCAATATCGATTACAACCTCGGTCTCGTCTCCTGCCTGGCTCATGTCGCGGGCTTCGAAGAAGCTCTGCTCGGGGTCGTTGGAGACGATGGGATTAACGTCAGAGCCATACATATTGATGGCGAAGTAATACTTGGTACCAGGCACAAGATCCTCATACCATCCGGCGCCGTCAGCGCTGCCGGGATAGGTATCGATAGAAGTGGCGTCGGGAGCCAGGCGGCCCATTGCGGCATACACCACACCGTCTTCGGCCTCATCGCTTACACGATAGAGCGTCCAGGCATAGTAGACGATGTTCTCCGCACTCACATTCGTAGTCCAGGAAGCGGTGAAACCGTTCTCGGTCTGCCTGATGGAAGTGACATTGAGAACCGGAGCTGGATCGCCGCCGTCGGTTACGCCGTTAAGGCTGTAGATATAGGCCTCCTTGCTGGCGGTCTCGGGGGTACCGTTGTAGTTTGTGAGCTTGCCGCAGATGATCACCTCGTCGCCCACTTTGACCTGGGTGTCGCCCTCGGCCCATGCACGGTTGTTCAGGTAAAGCACGGCGTAAACCTGGAACTGGGTGGTTCCGCTGGCCTCTCCGCTTTCGGAGATGTTGAAGGTGGCGGTGCCGTGCTCGGCATCGAAGGTGTACTTCACGGAAGAAATCTTACCCTTCACATATACGTCGTTCGGGGTCTTTGCGCCCTTATCAAGTGAGGAAGCCAGATCCAGGGCAGCCTTCGGGTTGTAAGGATTGGCGAGGGTGCCGTCGCCCTTGGGCTCGTCCTGAGGAGCGGGAGTGCCGCCTTCGCAGGAAATTATGATAGCCTGGACGATTTCGGGCTGCTGGGTGCCGTCCGTCTTCTTGTAAAGCTGGTATTTACCGGCGAGAACAATCGTTGCGCCGTCGTTGATCTTGTTTACCCAGTCGGTCTTGTTGGCTACGCTGTAGACGTAGATGGTGCCGGTGGCGTCGGTGAGATCGAAGCTGCAGTACTGGGAATTGAAATTGGAAACGGTACCGGTGAGCTTGTAGTAGTTCTGCTCGTCGCCCTTGGCGATAAGATCCGCAACAGTGATTGCGGGCGCGGCGTTCGGGTCGACTTCCTCGCCGCCTTCGCAGGAGAGGATAACCGCGTTCACAACCTCGTGCTGCTGGTTCTTCTCATAATATGCATACTTACCGGCGAGGGTGACGGTTGCACCGTCCTTGATCTTGGAGGACCAGTCGGCACTGTTGTCCACGCTGTAGACGTAGATGGTGCCGGAGTCGTCGGTGAGGTCGAAGCTGCAGTACTGGGAGTTGAACCTGGAGACCTTACCGGTGAGCTTGTAGTAATTGTTCTTGTCGGCCGCAGAAATGAATTCGGCAACGGTCTTTGCAGGGACCTTCGAGTAGTCGATTTCCTCTCCGCCGGTAGCCACGGTCTTGCCGTTGAGGGAATAGAGGTATGAACCCTTCTGGACAGTCTCGGGGGTATTGCCCTTGAAGTTCATGAGTTCGCCGTAAATGACCACGACGTCGCCGGGATTGATCTGCTCGTTGCCGTTCTGCCACTTCTTGTTCTCGAGGTAGAGCACGCGGTAGCAGGTTAACTGGGCGCCATCGGCGGAGCCGTCGTCGGAAATGACGAATTCGGCGTTGCCGTACTCTGTGGAATAGGCTTCCTTGATGGAAACGATCTTACCCTTCACATAATAGGGACCAACCTTTTCGTAATTGGTGTTGTCCGTGTAGGAGAGGTTCTTCACCGCATCGCATGCCTGTTCGACGGAGAAGGGGCTGTCCTTGGAGCCGTCTCCTTCCTCGACGACATAAGGGCCGAGCTCACCCAGCTGCTTGACGGTGAGAGGGGCCTTCATCATGCCGATGGAAATCTCGATGACTGCCTGACGGTCGTTGCCGGGGTTTGCGGCCACCGAAACCGTGAGCGTCTGTTCCTTGGAGCTGGCCTGCCCTTCCGTTGCGCTCATGGCGATCCATTCGGGAAGTTCTCCGACGATGAACCAGTCGCGGGTGGCGACGAAGGTTACCGTTTTGCTGTCCTCACCCTTGTCGAGAGTGATTACAGCGTCGGTGATGGAAATCCTTGCACCACCGAGGTCCTCCTCCTTGTCATCACATGAAAAGAGGGCTGCCAGAGCGGCAACTGAGAGGACGAAAAAGTGTCTGAGTTTCATTTGTTATTGGTTTTTTGATGTTTGTTCTGCGGCTTACGTTCAGTACGTCTTACAAATATAAGCTAAATCTTTAGATTTACAAAAGGCTACATTCCCAGCTTGACCATGTTGTGAACGGTACGGAGGAACTCCCACACGCGATGTTCATACTCCTCGGGATACTTTGCGTATGCGTTGGCATGGACGGCGCCCTCGGCAACCCACTTTTCTTTGTAGCCGTTAACCTTTGCGTCGTAGTTGAGCTGCAGGTGCGAGAAGGGTACGAAATCGTCGGCATCGCCGTGGATGAACAGCATGGGGCGGTCGCAGTTCTGCAACTGCGCCATGGATGAAGCCTCCCAGAATCCCCAGCCATATTTTTTCTTTGTGACAAGGCTGGCGCTCTGGAGCACATCCGGAGGAACCATCGCGAAGCTCTGCTTGCGGTTGTTGTTGAACTGCATCACTACCGAGGCATAGCCGCAGTCTTCCACGAAGCAGCGGACATACTCGGGCAAGGGCTCGCCGCTGGTCATCATGACGGCGGCGGCGCCCATGGATACTCCGTGAAGCACCATGAAGTCGTCCTGGAAGATGCCGTGCGCGACGTCAATCCATTTCACGAGGTCGTGACGGTCGTTCCATCCCATCTGGATGTGGTCGCCCTCGGAATATCCGTGATACTGCAGGTCCGGGAACAGGACGTTGTAGTTGAACTTGTCGCGGTACATGCGCACGAGATAGAGGAAAACCAGGTGGTTGTCGCCGTAGCCGTGAACCACGATGGCGGTTCCGTTGGCACGAGCAGGGTCTGCCGCAGGGACATAGCAGGCATGCACCCTGAAATTGCGGTAACCCATGATTGTGGTATCCTTCAGGGTTCCGAGAGCCCTGAGGCTGTCGTACCATGCGGTGCTTCCGGGCAGTAGGGAATCGGCCTTGTGTCGGGTGCGGGCGATGTCGTCCACGCCGTGGGGCTCCGGCGTCAGTGCGTAATTGGACATGAATTTGCCTGCCAAGCAACTGTCTATTGCGAAGGCCAGCACCAATAAAACCGTGATTTTGAGAAGATTCTTCATTTGAGTTTTCAGTGTTATTCCGTTATTGTGATATTGTCTTCTTTACAAAAAGCAAATATAACACTTTTACGCCGATAATAAAACTCTTTTTTTCCGACAATTATGGTTATATTTGCAGATATGAACCACATAATGAGCGCAAACGAATTCGATGTCATTATCATCGGCGGAGGCATCACCGGCGCAGGCACCCAGAGGGACTGCACAATGAGGGGGCTGCGAACGCTTCTCATCGAACGCACCGACATTGCAACCGGGGCCACCGGCCGCAACCACGGCCTGCTGCACTCCGGCGCACGCTATGCAGTGAACGACGCCGAGAGCGCCCGTGAATGCATCGAAGAAAACATGATTCTCCGAAAGATTGCCTCGCACTGCATAGACGAGACCGACGGACTGTTCATTACCCTGCCGGAAGACGACCTCGGGTATCAGCAGACCTTTGTCGACGCCTGCCGCAGCGCCGGCATCGCCGCGGAAATAATCGACCCCGACCTTGCCCGTAGACTTGAGCCTTCGGTGAATCCGGCCCTCATCGGCGCAGTGAAAGTGCCGGACGGCAGCGTGGATCCTTTCCGCCTGTGCGCGGCCAATATGCTGGACGCAAAGCTCCATGGCGGCCAGGTCCGTCTGTACACCGAAGTCACCGGTTTCATCCGCGAGGGAGACCGAGTTAAGGGTGTCCACACCCTTAACCACCAGACCGGAGAGCAGGAGGATTACTTCGCCCCGGTGATTGTGAACGCCTGCGGAATATGGGGCCATCACATAGCGGAAATGGCCGGAGTGAACGTGGGCATGTTCCCCGCCAAGGGTTCGCTCCTGATTTTCGCCCACAGGGTGAACAATGTGGTAATAAACCGCTGCCGAAAGCCCTCCAATGCCGATATTCTCGTTCCCGGAGATACCGTGTGCGTGATTGGAACCACCTCCACCCGCATACCCTTCGAGGAGTGCGACAACGTGGCCGTTACGCCCGATGAGGTGGACCTTCTGATAAACGAAGGCGCGAAACTGGCGCCCTCCCTCGCATCGACGAGGATACTGCGCGCCTACGCCGGCGTCCGCCCCCTTGTGAGTGCCGACAACGACCCTTCGGGACGCAACATCTCCCGCGGAATAGTGTGCCTGGACCACGAAGAGAGGGACGGGCTGAAGGGCTTTGTCACCATAACCGGCGGCAAGCTCATGACATACCGCCTTATGGCCGAAATGGCAACCGATACCGTGTGCCGCAAGCTAGGAGTGGACAAGGCCTGCGAAACCGCCGTCACTCCCCTTCCCGGCTCGGAAGAGCGCTCCTACGAAGCCGTGGCGCAGAAAATCTGGGAGTCGCCGTCGACCGCCCAGAAAGCCGCCGCATCCCGCATGGGAACGCGCGCAAGGCGTATCCGCAGCGAAAACCGCCTGGACAACGCCCTCATCTGCGAATGCGAAGAGGTGTCGGTCGGAGAGGTTAACGCCGCAATCGAAAGACTGGACGTCTCCACCCTCACAGATCTCAGGCGACGCACCCGAATCGGCATGGGAACATGTCAGGGTGAATTCTGCGCCTGCCGCGCCGCCGGGCTTCTCGCGAAGGCCCACGGATGCATCGAAAAGGAGCGGGCCGACCTCTCCGACTTCCTTCAGGAACGATGGAAAGGCAATTTCCCCATCGGCTGGGGAGATACTCTGCGCGAAGCCGAATACACACAGTGGGTCTATAAACACGTTCTGGGGCTATGAGGTTTGATACTGTTATAATAGGCGGAGGCCTGGCCGGACTGGTTTCCGGAATAAGTCTCCAGAAAGAAGGCCGGAACTGTGCCATAATAAGCACGGGACAGAACGCCCTGCATTTTTTCTCCGGCAGCTTCGAGTCCATGGAAGAGGCTCCGGCCAGGGTTATAGAGCTTTTCGACCAGGCAGGCGTGAGGCTTCACTACCGCGAAGGAGTGAGGCTAATGCCCATGGGAACGTTTCGCCCTGCCGCCCTGTCGCTTGAAGACACCGACCTTTTCCCCGAGCACAAATTCGCCCGGAAGGTCTTGATAGTGAACTTCCTGGGATATCACGATTTCTTCTCCTCCTTCCTTGCGGAGGGCCTGGAAAAGCAGGGCATGCAATGCCGGATACGCCTTCTCAACCTGCCCGAAATGGAGCAGCTGGAACAGAGCCCCAGCGAGATGCGCTCGGTTCAGATTGCACGCACTATGGACCGCGTGTGGGAGAAACTGGTGCAGGAAGTGAGAGTCCTTCTCAAAGACGAAGACTGCGTGATTCTCCCCCAGGTTTTCGGCCTCAGGGACACTTCGGTTCCTTCCAAAATCCGCCAGGGCATTCCGGCCCGCGTGGTATTTGCCGGGACCCTTCCGCCCTCGGTTCCCGGAGTCCGTACCCAGATGCTGCTGAAACGGCGTTTCGAACTTCTTGGCGGCACCTATCTTATGGGCGACGAAGTGATTGACGCCCACGTCCACGACGGCCTGGTGCACAGCCTGGTAACCAGAAATTTCGACAGTCACTACATAGAGGCCGAGAATTTCATCCTCGCCAGCGGGAGCTATTTCTCGAAGGGCCTCAGGTCCAATCCCACAAGTGTTTTCGAACCGGTTTTCGGGCTGGACGTGGAATTCCCCACCGACCGTAACCTCTGGTACAACCCGCTCTTCGCCGAAGACCAGCCATACATGCACTATGGGGTGAAAACGGACGAAAACCTGCATGCCGTCAAGGACGGAGTCGCCTTCAAAAACCTGTTTGCGATAGGCTCCGTACTGGGCGGCACCCGCCCCGAATTCGGTTCGGCCGCAGGTCTGGCCATCCGCAGCGCCCTTAACGTAGCAGACCAAATACTCGGAAAACAATGATGCAGGAATTTACTGAAAGCAGGCACAATTTTGAAGAGTGCATGAAATGCACCGTGTGCACGGCCTACTGCCCCGTGCTTCAGGTGAATCCGCTGTACCCCGGCCCCAAGCAGGCCGGACCCGACGGAGAGAGGCTACGCCTGAAAGACCCCTACTTCTTCAATTACGCGCTCAAATACTGCATGAACTGCAAGCGCTGCGAGGTGGCCTGCCCTTCCGGAGTGAGGGTGGCCGACCTCATCCAGAGCGCCCGTATTAAGTACGACAAATCGGCTCCCAAGCTTCGCGACCGCATTCTCGCATCCACCGATTTCATGGGCAGGCTGGCCCGGCCCTTCGCCCCGATAGTGAACGGAGTCACAAGCCTTGGCGTAACCAAGACCGTACTTGACGCCACCATGAAGATAGACCACCACCGCAGTTTTCCCAAATACAGCGCCCGCAGCTTCGAGCGCTGGCTGGGCAGGCGCGCGAAAGAGCAGGCGGCCTTCCCCGAACAGGTGGCATACTTCCATGGCTGTTACGTGAACTACAACTATCCCCAGCTCGGCAAAGACCTCGTGAAGGTTCTGAATGCACTCGGGGTGGGCGTGCAGCTCCTGGACAAGGAGAAATGCTGCGGGATTGCCATGATTACCAACGGTATGACAGGGCTTGCCACGCGTCATGCCCAGCATAATGTAGAGGTCCTTGGCAAGGCAGTGGACAACGGGCTCAAAGTGGTCACCACCTCTTCCACCTGCGTCTTCACCCTCCGGGACGAGTATCCCCATCTTCTGGGCGTGGACAACTCGGCGGTGAGGGAATCGCTCCTGATTGCCACCCGCTTCATTTTCGAAAAGCTGGAAAAAGGCGCGCAGCTCCATTTCCGGGACGACTTCCACATGAAGGTCGCCTACCACACTCCCTGCCACATGGAAAGGATGGGGTGGGGCGTGTTCTCCGAAAAACTGCTCCGGATGATTCCCGGGGTGGAATTCACGCTTTTGGATTCGGCCTGCTGCGGCATTGCCGGAACCTATGGATTCAAGAAAGAGAACTACCAGGCTTCCCAGGAGATTGGCCAGGCCCTTTTCGACCAGATTGCACGAGTGGCTCCCGACGTGGTGGCCTGCGACTGCGAGACCTGCAAGTGGCAGATTGAAATGTCCACCGGCTTCAAGGTTATGAATCCGGTATCCATACTTGCGGAAGCCCTGAAAACCGACGAAGATTAAAACAAACACCATATGAAAGCACGTACATTTGTCCTTGCATCGGCCCTGATCCTGGCGGCCGGATGCGGAGATAATAAGCCTTATATCGACGTACAGGCCCATCGCGGCGGCGCCGGACTGATGCCGGAGAACACCATTACGGCCATGCGTAACGCAATCGACCTCAAGGTCAACACCCTGGAATTCGACCTGCAGCTAAGCTCCGACGGCCAGGTGGTGGTCTCGCACGACAACTACTTCCATCCCCGTTACGCCACCCGTCCAGACGGCACCCTCATTCAGGCCGACGACCCCAAGGAATACCTCTACACCATGCCCTACGACAGCATCGCCAAATACGATGTGGGCATGCGTCCGAGCGAGGTATGGCCAGGCCAGGCCAATATCGCCGACATTAAACCGCTTGCAAGCGATCTTATCGACTTCGCGGAGGGCTACGCCAAAAAACCGGTGAACTACAATATTGAAATCAAGTCCTGGCCCGGCGACGGCGAAGGGACTTTATGGCCGGACTATGTGACGTTCTGCGACACCTGCATCCCTCTCCTTCTGTCGAAGAACCTTGGAGACCGGCTGATTGTCCAGTGTTTCGACACCCGGGCCCTAGAATACATGCATGAGAAATGGCCGGAACTCATTCTCTCCTACCTTACCGACGAGGATGAGCCCGACATCGAGGAGATTCTCTCGAACCTCAGTTTCACACCGCGCTGGTGGAGCCCCCACTACAGCGTGGTTACGGCCGAAAACGTGGCCCGCTGCCACGAGCTCGGAATAGGCGTGGTTCCCTGGACAGTTGACGACCCGCTTGAAATGATGCGTCTCGTGCAGTGCGGAGTAGACGCCATCATCTCCAATTATCCCGACCTCCTGATTCAAATCGTACGCTGATGCTCGGCTTTCTCAAACAGCCGGCATACAAACCGGCCCAGACCGGCCCCGAGGCCGATGCCAAATACAAGCGCCTGCGCCTGCAGGTATTCATAGGTGCATTCATAGGCTATGCCGGATTCTATCTGGTCCGCAAGAACCTCTCCATGGCCATTCCGGCCATGGCTCCTCTTGGTTTCGAAAAGACCGAACTGGGCTTTGTGCTGGGCCTCAACGCCGCGGCCTACGCCCTGTCGAAATTCCTGATGGGCAGTGTGAGCGACCGTTCCAACGCCCGCGCCTTCCTGCCGCTGGGGCTGGTTCTGACAGCCATTTCCATGTGCTTCATGATTGTCCCGATCCAGTTTATCGGCGCGGAGCACAAGGGATTCGCGATTCTCGTAATGGGCCTTCTGAACTTCCTGGTAGGCTGGTTCAACGGAATGGGATGGCCTCCCTGCGGCCGTGTGATGACGCACTGGTTCTCCGTGAGTGAAAGGGGTACTATGATGAGCATCTGGAACTGCGCCCACAACGTCGGGGGAGCCCTCGTGGGCCCCATGGCCACTTATGGTGCGCTCTGGTTCGGAAGCTGGTTCTACGGCGCTCAGACCAAAATGTATTTCCTGATCGGCACCTTTGCCTTCCCCGCCGCAGTGGCGCTTCTGGTGGCGCTCGTCGCATGGCTGCTCCTAAGGGACACCCCCCAGTCCTGCGGTCTGCCTTCGATTGAGGCCTGGCGCAACGACTACCCCAAGAACTACTCCGAAAAACACGAAGAGACGCTCTCCACAAAGGATATTTTCTTTAAATACGTCCTGAACAACAAGTTCCTCTGGTTCATCGCCCTGTCGAACGCCTTCGTCTATATGGTGCGCTACGGCTGCCTCGACTGGGCCCCTTCCATCCTCACGGAAAAGGGAATCGACCTCAAGAGCGCCGGCTGGGCCTACTTCGCCTATGAATTCGCCGCCATTCCGGGAACCCTCCTCTGCGGCTGGCTGTCCGACAAACTCTTCCACGGAAAGAGAGCCCTTCCCACCATCCTGTTCATGGCTTTGGTAATGGTTTTCGTCATCCTTTACTGGATGTTCATGGACAATCTGAACGTGGTGATAATATGCCTCATCGGCATAGGATTCTTCATCTACGGACCGGTTATGCTGATTGGCGTACAGGCGCTTGACCTGGCACCTAAGAACGCTTCCGGGACGGCCGCCGGCCTCACTGGATTCTTCGGCTACTTCTTCGGCACCTTCATCCTGGCGAACACCGTGATTGGCTGGGTGGCGCAGACCGCAGGCTGGAGCTGGACCTTCATCCTCCTCATAGCCGCCTGCCTCCTCTCCATCCTCTTCATGGGCCTCACCCTCAAGGAAGAGCGAAGCAAGTAATCTATTTCCCTTCTTTCTTCACTATTCGCCAGCCCAGGGCGGCGATGAATATAGACATCAGAGGGGAAAGGATGTTGAAGAAGCAGAACGGGGCATAGGCCAGGGTGGAAACCGAAAGGATTGTAGCCTGTGTCATACCGCAACTGGACCAAGGGAAGAGGGGCGACGTGACCGTGGCCGAATCCTCCACGCTCCGGCTCAGCAGCCACTTTTCATAGCCATCCTTTTCGAACCTTTCACGATAGATGTTCGATGTGAGAATGATGGACAGATACTGGTCCGACACCACACCGTTCAATGCCGTGCCCGTAACCACCGTAGAGGCAACCAGGCCGGTGCGGGTACGGGTAAGAGGGGTCAGGACAGCCGTGAGGCTCGCTATCATTCCGCTGGCTCTCATGCAGGCGCCGAAACACATGGCACATATAATCAGATAGACGGTATTCAGCATACCCAGCATCCCGCGCGTCGCCAGCAGCGGATTCACGTCGGCATTGCCCGTCTCCACCCCCACGGAATTGTAAACCATCTCCGCTATTCCCGCGAAAAACACCCTTGCCGACGAGCCCTCGGTAACGGCGCCGCCGATTTCACGCACAATATGCGGCTGGAAAACGATGGCGGCAATTGCCGCAGCAAGCGTTGAAAGGGCCAGAACCAACACTGCCGGGAGCTTTTTCCAGATGAGGATAACCGTAATCAGCGGCACAAGCATAAGCCACAGGCTGATGTTGAACTTCGAAGACAGCACGTCTCCGTACATCTGCATCTGGTCGCCCATAGTACCGCTGTGGGTGAAACCGAGAACCGTGAAGATTATTAGGGTAATGACAATTGAGGGGACCGTGGTAAGAAGCATGTAGCGGATGTGGTCGAACAGCTTCACTCCGTTTATGGACGATGCCAGCACCGTCGTATCCGAAAGCGGAGAAATCTTGTCCCCGAAATATGCTCCGGAAATAATCGCGCCGGCCGTCATGGCATCCGAGAAGCCTTCCGCCCGGCCGATCCCGAGCAACGCCACACCCACCGTTGCAATGGTGGTCCAGGACGAGCCAGTCATTACCGACACCACGGCGCAAAGCACGCATGCCGTGAGCAGAAAAACTTTGGGGCTGATGATCTTGATTCCATAGTAAATGAAAGCCGGCACCACCCCGCTCATGGTCCAGGTGCCGGAAATGGCTCCAATCATCAGAAGGATGAGAATGGCGTTTGCGACATCGCTCACATTCCGGCTAATCGCCTCCTCAAATGCCTTCCAGGGCGTTTTCAAAAGCCATATTGAAAGCCCGACACACACTCCTGCTGCAACCAGGAGCGAAAGCTGCGAAGCCCCCAGGATAGAATCCGCCCCAAAGATGGAAATATCCAGGGCCAGCAAGCCCACCAGCACCGCTATCGGCACCAGCGCCAGCCATGTCTTCCCCCTGTTGCCAAGCTCTTTCATATCTGTATAACAGTCTTCCCCGAAAGGTATTTTCCCAGAAGGTCCGCCGTTCTGATTTTCACAAAACAGGTGGCTGTGCCGTCGGTGCAGGCGAACCATTCACTCCCTGCCACCGCCTTGTCCATAACAAGATGAACCTGTGCCGCCTGCGGCAGTACGGCGCTCAGGATAGTTGTCGCCCCCACAAGCACCCCAGTGAGCTCCATCAGCTTTTCGGCCGATGCGAACGACACCCGTGGGATGCCGAGAGCCCCGCAGAAATCCCGAGTGACGAAGGGTTTGTCGTCGGTGGTGACATAGAGATAGAATTCCGTCTGCTGGCGGTTGCACAGAAATATGGTCTTGACAATCCGGACGCCTATCTTCTCGTCGATATGAAGGCAATCCTCCATTGTGATGCCGGGGTCCGTATCTACCCTCTCAAAAGGGATTCCGAGAGCCTCAAAAGTCTCATAAACCTTCTTCTGAAGCTCCGAGCCGTATTCCGCCGGCGCAGTACGTATTATCTCACTAACCTTAAACATGGGCTATTTCACGGCTTTCACAAAACTCTCTGGAAGACATACGTTCGGAAGGCCGGCCGCATCGGCAAACAACGGGGCGATTTCCCTGTCCCTGAAACCGGCTATTCCGCATCCGATTCTGGTAACGAGGAAAAACAGCTCCGGATGCGCTGCGGCAAATGCAATGAAATCATCCACATAGGGTTTGATGGTTTCCACCCCGCCCTGCATGGTGGGAATGGCGTAACTCTGGCCACGAAGACCCACACCGCACCCCATCACGGCCCCGAACTGCCTGAAGGCCACCCAGGCGGCACCGCCGCCGTGCATTCCGGCAAGGTTGCTCCCGAAGACGAACACCTCGTCGTCCTTCAGCTCAGTTATCCAGTCCGGAGTAAATTCCGGCCGCTCGATTCCATTGTACTCTCTCATAAGACACGTATTTGCTGCGAATATAGAAATAATTCGCGAAATGTCCCATGGAAAAGTGTGCTTACGGCTCAGTGACAATGTGGTCATGGCTTTCCGTGCAATAACTGACGGCACTTTTCACCAGCAAAGTAATCGCAGCCACATACAGGCCCACGGTAATTACAATCTCAATCATATCCTTGCGTTTAAATGTTTACACCCGCAAAGATACACCCCACTTGCGCCAAACCATTGCACAAGCACAGGCATCGTGGTGCGACGGGAGGGGGAGGGTGCGACGTGGACGTCGGCCTTATAATTCGTCCGCGGAGCACCCTCCTGCTCCTTGCCATGTGCCGAAGGACTGGGGAATTGCCACGTTTACAGCCACAGCGCGTATATTGACGTTTTGATGTAAACGCGGCTGGGAAAATGGCCAAAAGTCCGGGAAATGCGGCCACGTTTACAAGAAATCATCATTCTGTGCATTCTGGGTGTAAACGCGGCAAAAAGTGACGCCGCCGGAATAGAGCACCTCCGGCGGCTCGGCTCGCCGCTGCGGGGGCCAACGCGAAAGGGGCCTCCTCGCGGCGGCCGCACTCGTGCGATGTTGTCGCCTCAGGTGCAAATATGGCATTCTGTGCATCCTGTTGTCTGAGGCGGCAAGGTGGATATTGGAGGTGCCTGCATGCGCCCTCCCCTCCCGGAGACAAGCCCGGAGACAAGGGAAAACAAAAGGCCGCGCCCGGATGGGGGTGCGGCCTTGTTGCGTTGTGGGGCTCCGATTACTCGGTAGCTCCGTTCAGGGAGTAGATCCAGGCCTTCTTGGAGGCGGTCTCGTAGGTGCCCTTGTAGAGAGTCAGCTGACCCTTGACGATGACATTGTCACCGACGGCGGGCTTGACACTGCCTTCTGTCCAGTCGGTATTGCCGAACCACTTCACGCTGTAGCACTCGAAGTCCTTGGTGGGCTCGGTAGTGCTCTTCTTGTCGGCGGAAACACCATAGGCGGTACCGTCGTCGGAAATCCAGAAGGTGCAGGTAGGATAGCTGGCGGAAGGATCGTACAGGACAGCGGAGATCTTACCACCCACGCAGACATCCCTGAAGGTGGGAGTGGGAGCGTCGGCTGCGGCAGCAGCGGCGATTTCAGCCTGCTGGTAGTCGATGACAGCCTCGGCACCGGCCACGTTGAACGGGAACTCAGTGCTGCCAAGGCCGACACCGGCGGTGGTCACATAGTTGACACTGTGGATCCAGGCCTTCTTGCTGGAAGTCTCGGTCACACCCTTGTAGACGGTGGTCTTGCCGCAGACGACGACCTCGTCGCCGACGGAGATCTGACCGTTACCCTCGGCCCAGTCGGCATTGCCGAACCACTTCACACTGTAGCACTCGAAGTCCTTGGTGGGCTCGGTGGTGGTCTTCTTGTCGTCGGATACGCCATAAGCGGTACCGTCGTCAGAGAGCCAGAAGGTGGTGGTGGGATAGGCGGCAGAGGCGGTGTAAAGCACTGCGGAAACAATACCCTTGATGTAGACATCCTCGTCGGGAGTGGTGCCGCCCAGAAGGAGAGCAGCAATCTCGGAAGGAGTGTAAGGGTTGGCCGCGGTGCCCTTCGGGTTGTCCACAAACTCGACCACCTTGGTGGCGATGATGTTGATGTACTTACCCTTGCTGCTGAGACCGTTGAACCAACCGGTGACGGTGATCTTCTTGCCATTGAGAGCGGCAACGCCCAGATCCTCGACAGGATAGACGATGGAGCCCTGCTTGGAGGCGGGATCGACGTCGTCGAGAGTGAGGTTGTAGTAGTTGCCGGAAACACTCAGGGTACCGGTGAGCTTGACATACTCGGCCTTGTTGGCGGTGTACTCGGTGGCGCCGGCGGTGATGTCGGTGGGAGTGGGAACCTCGAAGGCGTTGTCGTGGGAGTAGACAATCACCGTGTGAGTCTCGCTGCCGTCGGTGAAGACAATCTCGGGAACTCCGTTGTAGGAGGTCTTCTGGCCGATGATCTTCACATTGTCGCCAACGAGGACTTCGTCGACCTTTGCGCCGAACACATAGAGAGCGGTGGTGCCGTCCCAGATAACCACACCCTTGGTGGTCTTCGCGATGACGGTGCACTCGAGAGTCTCGATTTCAGAGCCGTCTTCCATGGCCACGATGTCGGTCACGGTAGCGCCGGTGGCGGGAATGCCAGCCTGCTTGATTTCAACGGTCTTGAGAGCGCCGTCGGGGCCCTTGATGGTGACGACGGCGGTGCGGACTGCGGTGTAGTCGTTGGCATCGGCATGGAGGACGAAGACGTTGCCGTCCTTCACGTCCACGACCTGGAGCCAGGAAGCGTCGCTGGAAACCAGCAGAGGGCTAACCTTGGACTTCACGGTCATTTCGATAGTGGTGTCCACTGCAGGGAGCATGTCGAAGTCGAAAGCCTGGACGTCGATGAGAGACTTCTCAACGGCGACGATGATGGCGTCGACAAGTTCGGGAGTGTCGCCATAGAGCTTGTAGGGGCCTTCGACGGTGACAATGTCACCAGCCTCGATACCGAAGCTCGCCCAACCGCCGGTAGCGTCCTTAGGATACTGACCGCTGGCGTTCTTAACACCATAGATGTAGATTTCGCCGGTGTCGTCCTTGATGTAGAAGTTACCGTACTGGGTGTTGGCCACCTTGGTGATGAGACCTTTGAGACGGAAGGTACCTGCACCGGCCGCAATAGCATCTGCAATGGGCGTGACAGGCCTTTCGACCTTCTCGGTCATCTGGATTACATTGATGTTCTGTTTCTTTCCAGCACAGGCAAGGACGAGGGTAGCCTCGCGGGTCTCCTCGGCGGCTTCTGCGGAAACAGTCACCTCAACGGGACCGGCGGCACCGCTTGAGGGAGAGATGGTGAGCCATTCGGGAATGGATTCGGCATCGAATTCCCAGGCGTCCTGGGCCTCGACGTTCAGCGTAACCGAACCGCCCTCGGCGGGGATGGAAATGTAGGAGGTCGAAACCTTGATTTCGCTGAGATAGTGATCGGCCTCTTTTTCGCAGGCTGTGGCAATGCCGAGCAGCGCGATGAGGGAAGCGAAAATATATCTGAGTTTCATAATGAGAGCGCCTTAATTAGTTGAACAGGTATTTGAGGCCGATGGAGGCGTACCAGCACTGGCCGAGAGAGTGGTAAGGGACGAAGGTCTGGAGGTTACCGTCAACGGCCTTCGGAGTAGAGAAGGTGGCATAACCTTCGCCATCTACGCCCTCGAACTTGAGGATACGGGGATCTGCACCGAGAGCGGGATTCAGGTACTTGGAAACACCCCAGCTGGAGTTGAAGAGGTTAAGGACATTCTTGATATCGAAACCGAGCTGGAGAATGTTGGTGGTGTTGCCAGCACGGACCTTGAAGTCGTGCTTGTAGCTGATGTCGAAGCGGTGCACCCAGGGGCTGTAGAGGCTGTAGGGCTCTGCGTATTCACCCTGATGGGCGGAGAGGTAAGGGCTTGCGTGGACATAGTCCATGAAGCGGTCTGCGTCGTCCTGGGAGACGAAGCGGAACTCGTTGGCTGCTACCTGAGCGTCGGTGGGGATATAGAGGGCGTCGTAGTTGTAACCGTCGCCGTTCATATCGTTGGACATCATGTAGGAGTAGTTGTAACCGCCCCTCCAGGTCTCATAGATGAGGCTGAAGTGGTTGCCGGCGCCGTCGTTGTGGGAAAGGGAAGCCACCACACGGTCCGGAGTCACATACTGGGAATTGTGCAGCTTGATGTAGTTCGGGCCCTCGGAAGTGGGAACATAGGTGAAGGCCGATTCAGCAGCGCTGCCGGGCATACCGGTGATTTCCTTGTTCACGGTGTGAGTGTAGGCGACCATGAGGTTCAGGCCGTCGATGGGCTCAGCATTGAGGGTGAGGTTGCCGGACCAGCCGTAACCTTCGCTGGTGTTCTCAAGCACGAATGCGGCGGTATTGGTACGGTAGTTGGCAGGATAGATGGGACGGTTGTCGACACCGTTGAAGCGGGCGAAACCGGACACATCCATCATGCTCCAGTCGGAGATGGAAACCGCATTGATGGTCTTGTTGAAGATTCCTTCAGCAGTGATGCTGAGAGGGAAGCTGGTGGGGAAGCTGTAGTCGAAAGCGATGGAAGTCTTCCAGACCTGAGGCATCTTGAAGTTGGGATCCACTGCGCTGATGGTGGAAGGAACGGTGCCGTCGGCGGGAGTCACGCTCTGGGGATAACCCATGCCGATGAGCTTCTGGTAGAGAGCGTCGATGGTGGCCTTGCCGTTGGCGTCGGTCACGAGACCGCCGGCGAACTGGCTCATGTCGATGAAGCGGTCACCCTTGGCGTTGGTGGTGTAGGTTCCGGTGTAGTTTTCGAAACCGCTCACGGGAATGTCCTTGGTGCCGTCGTAGATCTTCTTGGTGCCGCTCAGCTGAGCCTGATACTGGACCAGACCGCCGTTGGTGGGCATGTTGGTGAAGAAAACGAGGGGCAGACGGCCGGAGAACAGGCCGGTACCGCCACGGACCTTCAGGCTCTTGTCGCCGAACACGTCATAGCTGAAGCCGACGCGGGGAGAAATGGTGAGCTTGGAGGTGGGCCACTTGCCGGTGTCGATGTGAGTCTCCTGGAAGTTGTACTTCTTCGGATAGTAGGAAAGGCCGAGGATACCGCTGCTCTGGGTAGCGTCCACATTGCCGTTGGCGTCACGGACAAGCACGCCGTTGGTCATAAGGTCGCTGTTGTCGAAGAACAGGCCGTCCAGACGGACGCCGTAGGTGAGCTTGAAGTTGTCGGTGACACTCCATTCGTCCTGGGCATAGAAGCCGGCCTTGTAGAACTGTACGCGGGCAGCAGGGGTCTTTTCGCCGTCGTAACCGTAGGTGAGACACACCACCTGGGGAGCTGCGCCGGTGAGGAAGTCGTTCAGGCTGCTGTAGCGATAGTAACCGGTACCGTTACGCATGTACTGGTTGTCGGCCATCTGATATTCGAAGTTCAGACCGGCGGTGAACTTGTGGGAACCAAGGTAATAGGTGATGTCGTCCCTCACGTTGGCAACGGTGTTGTGAACGGCGTTATTCCAGGTGAAGAGCTCGTAACCGAGGGCCATGTAGTTGTCGGCGCCTTCGTCATCGAGGATGTCGATGAAGGGGAACTCCTCGGAGCCGGTGCCACGGATATCGTCAAGCTTGGAGTAGGTTGCAAGGAACTGGTTGGAGAGGTTGTCCGAGAGACGGCTGTTGAGGTCGACTGAAACGGTGCTCACCAGGTTCTGCATGGAATACATGGAGTTGGCGAAGGACATGGAGTACTGCGACATACGGGCATTGGGCATACGTGTGCCGCCGTCCATGGAAGTGGCGTTGGGAGAGCTCCACTTGTTGTTCAGGGTGTAGTTGTAACGGACTGCAAGGTGGTTGGCAGAGTTGATGTTCCAGTCCAGGCGGGCGAGGAGCTTGGTGTTGTCCTCGTCGGCGGGGAAGGAAGTCCAGGAACCGGTGTTGTAGCCGTAGTTCTGTGCAACGAAATTGGAAACGGTCTCAAGGTCGGTCAGGGTGGTGCGGGACAGATACTTGTCTGCGTCGGCAACACCGTCCTCGGAGCCCTTCCAGCGGTTGGCGATGGTAGGGATCTTAGAATACTCGGCATTGACGAAGAAGAAGAGTTTGTTCTTCACGATGGGGCCGCCGAGGGTGAAACCGTAGGTGGTCTTGCGGTCGATGTCACGGGCTCCGTTGATGGTCTCGCCTTCAACTGCGTCACCTCTCATGTTCTCATTCTGATGATAGACATAAGCGGTTCCGCGGAAGGTGTTGGTACCGGACTTGGTGATTGCGTTAACGCCGCCGCCGATGAAGTTGGTCTGGCGCACGTCGAACGGGGAAATCACAACCTGGAGCTCTTCGATGGCGTCGATGGAAATAGGATTGCCGCCGCCGGGAAGGTTGGAGCTCAGACCGAAGTTGTTGTTGAAGTTTGCACCGTCGACGGTGAAGTTCGCAAGACGTCCGTCGCTGCCGGCGAAGCTCATGCCGTTACCGCCGTAGGGGGAAAGACGGGTGACGTCGGAGATGGAGCGGTTCACAGTGGGGATTGCCTGGATCTGGGCGCCGGTGATGTTGGTTGCGGCACCGGTCTTCTCCACATTGAACTTGGAAGAGGGAGAAGCGATGACCACTGTGCCTTCAAGCATCTCGGTGGACTCGTTGATCTGGGCGTTGAGACTGAAGGTCTCGGCCAGCTGGAGGGTCACTCCGGTGTAGTCAACTTCCTGATAGCCAAGGCAGGAAACATTGACCGTGTAGGGACCGCCGGTACGCATACCCTGAATGGTATAACGACCGTCGGCGTTGGTGATAGCGCCATAGACGGTGCCGGAAGGCTCATGCTGAGCCAGGATGGCAGCGCCGATGACCGGTTCGCCGTTCTGGTCGACCACGCGGCCGGAAAGAGCCGATGTGGTCACCTGAGCAAAGGCGAGAGTGCCCGCAAACATAGTAATGAATGCGAGCAAAAGGCTTTTGAAAGCGTTTTTCATACGGTTGAGAAAATAAATATTGATACGGTGTTTAATATTTTCCGACGCGAATTTAACACCTTTTTATAAATCTTGCAAGAAAATTTCGCGTACGCGCGAAATACTGTCAAGGGCCTCCCAACCGAAGAAGGTCACTATACGTTTTTCACCCTTCACCAAAACCGCCTTTCTGAAGGGTTTACGCCCCATATGACCGTATGCTGCAGTGGGTGCGTAAATGGGATTCTTCAGGCCGAAACGTTTTATGATTCCGGCGGGACGGAGGTCCATCACCTGAGGAAGCTTTTCGGCAATCTCCCCGTCGGTGAGTCCGGAATGGGCCGTACCGTATGTGTTGACATATATACTTACGGGCTCGGCCACGCCGATTGCATAGGACAGCTGGACGAGACACTCGTCGGCGACGCCTGCGGCCACGAGGTTCTTTGCCAGGTAGCGGGCGGCGTAAGCGGCGCTGCGGTCGACCTTGGAGGGGTCCTTTCCGGAGAATGCTCCGCCGCCGTGGGCACCCTTTCCACCGTAGGTGTCAACGATAATCTTGCGGCCGGTGAGGCCGGTATCTCCGTGGGGACCGCCGATAACGAACTTGCCGGTGGGGTTCACATGGAGCACGAAATCGTCCTTGAATAGCGCTGCAGTGCGTTCCGGCAGGCTTTCCACCAGGCGGGGGATAAGGATATTCTTGACGTCTTCGCGGATTTTCTCCTGCATCGCCCTGTCAACCTTCGACTGGCCGTACTGGGCCACGGCGTCGGCATAGTTCATCCGGCCCAGGCGGGCGGGGACGAACTCGTCGTGCTGGGTGCTCAGCACAATCGTGTGGACGCGGAGCGGTTCGTTGGTTTCGCTGCTGTATTCGATGGTGAACTGGCTCTTTGCGTCAGGACGGAGATAGGGCATCAGCTCTATTTCGTTGTGACGGATGTCGGACAGGATGCGGAGAATCCTGTGGCTCAGGTACAGGGGAAGGGGCATGTAGTCCTCGGTGTCACGGCAGGCATAGCCGAACATCATTCCCTGGTCGCCAGCACCCTGCTGCTCTTCCTTGCGCTCGACGCCGCGGTTGATGTCCGGACTCTGCTCGTGAAGGGCGCTCAGAACGCCGCAGGAGGAAGAGTCGAACTTGTATTCGGCCTTGTTGTAGCCGATGCGTTCGATGGTGTCGCGCACCGTGCCCTGGATATCCACGTAGGCTTCGGCCTTGACCTCGCCCATCACCACCACCATTCCGGTGGAGCAGAAGGTTTCACATGCCACCTTAGCCTCGGGGTCCTGACTCAGGAACTGGTCGAGGATGGAGTCGGAAATCTGGTCGGCGACTTTGTCGGGATGTCCTTCTGACACTGATTCGGAAGTAAAAAGATATGTTTTGGCCATAATACAAAAAAATTAGCCCCTGACATATGCGGAGGCTAAAAAACACAAAACACTGATATGAATCATTTTAGCATTTTTTAACGTGGTTGCAAGCCTGAGCCAAATCTCTCCACATATTTTTTGGGGCTGCAAAGGTACGCCAAAAAATTCAATTTCCAAATTTTTATGCAAGAATTTTTCTCAATACCCGCCTTTTTCCATTTCCCGGCGCACGTCGCGCTCTTTTATGGTCTGGCGTTTGTCGTATTCGTGCTTGCCTTTCGCCAGGGCTATCACCAGCTTGGCATAGCCGTTCTCGGCAATAAAAAGCTTCACTGCAACGATTGTGAGGCCCTTCTTTTTGTCTTCGGCCTGGAGGTGGCGGAGCTCCTTTCGGGTAAGGAGCAGACGGCGGTCACGCACGGGTTCGTGCTGGCCCCAGGAGCCCCAGTGGTAAAGGGCTATGTTCATACCCCTTACGAACAGACTGCCACCGGCAAAGAAACAGTAGGCATCCTGAAGCGACACCTTTCCCGCACGGATGGATTTGATTTCCGTACCCACGAGCTGGATGCCGGCGGTATAGGTTTCCAGGAACTCGTAATCGAACGAGGCCCTGCGGTTTTTTATCTGTATGCTGCTCTTTGCTTTAGGCATGGGGTGCAAAGGTAGTGTTTTTTTCTTATTTTTGCTCCATGAACAAGACCGAACTCCTGCCGGACCGCCCCGGAATACCGCCCATGGCCCCCATGCCCGAAGCGGAAACGATAGACACAGAAGCACTTGCCGATGCATATCGCCGCGGCGAGACAGACCTTCTGTGCGTCGTCGGCCCCACCGCGTCCGGGAAAACCCGCTACGCAGTGCAGCTTGCCCGCGCAATCGGAAACGCGGAGATCCTATCCGCCGATTCGCGCCAGGTATACCGCGGGATGGATATCGGCACCGGGAAGGATCTGTGCGAATACGGAGATGTTCCCTACCACCTCATCGACATTGTGCCGGCCGGGGAAAAATTCAATATCTACCAGTATCAGGCCGCCTTCGCCGAAGCCTATGCCGATGTCCGCCGCCGCGGGGCCGTCCCCATTCTGTGCGGAGGCTCGGGCCTGTATATCGAATCGGCGACCAGGGCCTACAAGTTCGAGCGCCAGAACGGACTGCCGGACGAGGCCCTGCCCCAAAGACCTTATTATATAGGCACACTCGTGAGCCGGGAGGAAAGGGTTGCAAGGATAGACCGCCGGCTCGACGAACGCCTGGAGGAGGGGCTGGAGGAAGAAGTGAAAGGGCTTATGGAAAGCGTCCCGGCAGAAGACCTTATCTACTATGGCCTGGAATACAAGTTCGTAACGCTGTACCTACTCGGGGAGCTCAGCTTCGAAGATATGAAAATCGCCCTCGGAAATGCCATTCACCAGTTCGCAAAACGCCAGATGACCTGGTTCCGCGGCATGGAGCGGGACGGAATCCGCATCCACTGGACCAGACCTTAGTCCATCGACTGGGTGGTGGCCACCGACATGTACATTATGCGGGCGTAGTCGGCGGCGGAAACCGAGGCGAAAAGATAGTCCACAGGGTCTTCGACCTCCCCGTTGTGAAGAATTTCGAAATGCAGGTGCGCGGCTCCGAACGAGGCATGCATGCCCACTGTTCCAACCTTCTGCCCGCACTTGACTCTGCGGCCGCTCTGAACGCTCACTTCACCCAGAAGGCAATACCTTGTGACATAACCGTTTCCGTGGTCGATTTCCACGATATTGCCGAGCCCGCGGCGGGAATTGGTAACGTTCGACACCACACCGTCGGCGGCGGCCAGCACATCCTGCCCGAGTGGGGCTATCAGGTCGAGCCCGCGATGGTAGAGCTGAAGCCCGGTTACGGGGTTGTGCTTCATCCCCACGGAGGCTCCCACCTGCACGTAGGAAACATCCATCAACGGCATGCTGAGCGGCGGAATGCTGTCCGGACGCGCCTGCAGGGCCTCGAATATTTCGCGGAACGACTCATCCACACTCCCGGCCATGAGCATAAGGCTGCCCGTCTTCGACGACGCCGCAGAGAGGTAGAAACTCTCGGAGAGCGAGTCGTTGTCGGCAATGATGTCGACGGCGGTTACGGGATCGAGCGAAGGGGCGGGTGTTTCGAAGAGATCCATGTAAATCTCGTTGTCGCGCATTTCGAGGGCTTCTATGGCGTCGGCCACGAGCTCTTCCTTGGCAACGAGTGTGGGATAGAGATTCTTGTAAAGGGTGTTTTCCCTCTGAAGGGCCTTCTCTTCGGCGGTGGAGAAGAAAAGGGCGAAGAGCACATAGAAAAGCACTGAGAGCGACACCGTCGCCACCAGATAACGGACTATCCCGCCTGCAATCCTGGATGCCTTTGACTGTTCGCTCATTGTCCCTCCGGTTTTCTTACCATTGCCGCATAATCCTCAGGCGACAGCGTGAGATCCATGTAGAGAGCCGGATTCACGTAGTCTTTCCTGTAGAGGACCTCATAGTGCAGGTGCGGCCCCGTAATTCGGCCGCTGCGTCCGCTCAGGCCGATGAAATCGCCCCTGGAGACGTGCTGCCCCACCTCCACCTCGGTGGTACTCAGATGAGCGTAGCGGGTCATGTAGCCGAAGCCGTGGTCGATTTCGATATGGTTGCCGTAGCCTTTGTGTTCATGTGCCACCTTCACCACCACACCGTCGCCCGTCGCATAGACCGGATTGCCGGGAGGGCAGGCGAAGTCCATTCCGGTATGACGCTTCCCCACTCCCAGAATGGGGTCCGAACGGTAACCGAAAGGAGAAGACATACGGTAGGTGGAAGGGTCTGTGTTCATGGGCGCTATAGCCGGAATATGGGCCGCCATGTCGCCGGCGCTGAGCTGAAGCGTCCATACGTCTTCGAACGATTTGGACTGGATGTAGACCCTCTTTTCAAGGAGGTCCATCCTGCGTCCTACCCCTTCAAGGGCCGTTCCGGCAAGCGCCGCATAACGGTCCTGCCCTCCGAAACCGGAGTTGCGCACTGCCTGAGGAATCTCGTCCATGCCATAGACCGAACGGTACACCCTGTCGTCGCGGAGTTCCATCAGGCCGAGCATCTCTTCGTAGCGGTCCATACGCGCCTTCATGCGCTCTACGCGGGAAGCCCAATAGGCGTTCCGGCGTTTCAGGATGGCGGTCTTGGGAAGATCCTGCTCCAGCACATAGACGTGAAGCCACATGAACAGCAGGAACAGGACCAGCGCTCCGAGGGTTACCCACAGCGCGTTCCAACCCCAGCCGCGGGCCTCCTCCCGGAGCTCCGCAACCAGCGTTTCAGGGTTCAGTATGAAGCGTTTTTTCCTGGACACAGTTTTGCAAAGATAGCGTTTTTTGTGTATTTTTGCGAGTTATACCAAAAACGAAAGGAAATGACTTCAAAAGAAATCAGACAGAAGTATCTGGAATTCTTTGCCTCCAAGGGACACACCGTGGTGCCGTCGGCCCCGATGGTAATCAAGAACGACCCCACGCTGATGTTCACCAACGCAGGCATGAACCAGTTCAAGGATATATTCCTTGGGAACAGCGCCCCCAAGTTCCCGAGGGCTGCCGATTCGCAGAAATGCCTTCGCGTGAGCGGCAAGCACAACGACCTCGAGGCCGTGGGCCACGACGGCCGTCACCACACCATGTTCGAAATGCTCGGAAACTGGAGCTTCGGCGACTATTTCAAGACCGAAGCCATCGACTGGGCGTGGGAGCTTCTGACCGAGGTCTACAAGATTGACCGCACGAAGCTTTACGCCACCGTTTTCGAGGGCAGCGAGGAAGACGGCACCGAACTCGACACCGAGGCCCGCGCCGCCTGGCTCAAGCACCTGCCGGAAGACCATGTGCTCACCGGAAACAAGCACGACAATTTCTGGGAAATGGGCGATACCGGCCCCTGCGGCCCCTGCAGCGAGATTCACATCGACCTTCGCCCGGACGAGGAAATCGCAAAGATTCCCGGAAGCAAACTCGTGAACACCGACAACGACGAGGTCATTGAAATCTGGAACCTGGTGTTCATGCAGTACAACCGTCTTGCCGACGGCCACCTGGAGCCGCTCCCCGCTAAGAACATCGACACCGGCATGGGTTTCGAGCGCCTCTGCATGATTCTCCAGAACAAGAAATCCAATTACGAGACCGACGTGTTCAGCGGCATCATCGGCAAGGTCGGGGAGTTCTCCGGCCACAAGTATGCCGAGGGCGGCGACGTCGAGGTTGCAATGCGAGTCATTGCCGACCATATCCGCGCCATTGCCTTCTCCATTGCCGATGGCCAGCTTCCTTCCAACGTGAAAGCCGGCTATGTGATTCGCCGCATCCTGCGCCGCGCAGTGCGCTACGGTTATACCTTCCTCGGCTTCGGCGAACCCTTCCTCTGCCGCCTGGTTCCCCAGCTGGTGGAAGACATGGGCGAAGCTTATCCCGAACTCAAGGCTCAGCAGAAGCTCATTGAAAACGTTATCCGCGAAGAGGAAAACGCCTTCCTGCGCACTCTGGACAAGGGAATCAGGATGCTCGAAGACAATATGGCAAAGAACGCCGCCACGAAGACCGTCTCCGGTGTAGACGCCTTTGTGCTCTACGACACCTACGGCTTCCCCATCGACCTCACCCAGCTGATTGCGGAAGAAAAAGGACCTGGAGTCCTTCAACGTGGAGCTCGGCAAGCAGAAGGAGCGTGCCCGCAACGCCACCGCGAACGAATTCGGCGACTGGACGGAATTCCTTCCCGGCGAATGTGAATTCACCGGTTACGACAGCTTTGAAGAAAGCAATGCACATCTTCTCCGCCAGAGGACAGTCACACAGAAGAACAAGACCTATTTCCAGCTGGTCTTCGACAAGACCCCCTTCTATGCTGAAATGGGCGGTCAGGTTGGCGACACCGGCTTCATCGAGAACAAGACCACCGGAGAAAAGATTCGCATCATCAACACCGTAAAGGAGAACAACCTCACCGTGCACCTGGCCGAGAAATTCCCTTCGGAGCCTTCCGGGGAATTCATCATGGCAGTGGACCGTGAGCGCCGCCAGAGCATAATGAACAACCACACGGCCACCCATCTCCTTCACCAGGCCCTCCGCGAGACCCTTGGCACCCATGTGGAGCAGAAGGGTTCCTTCGTGGGCCCCGACTACTTCCGCTTCGACTTCTCCCACTTCCAGAAAGTGACGACGGAGGAGCTGCATGAGGTGGAAACGCGCGTCAACGAGCTTATCCGTGAAGACCTCGGCCTCGACGAGAAACGGGGAGTTCCCATCGACGAGGCCCGTGCGATGGGAGCCATGGCCCTGTTCGGCGAAAAGTATGGCGACAAGGTGCGTGTGGTGCGCTTCGGCGAAGGCTCCGTGGAGCTCTGCGGCGGCACCCACACAAGGGCAACCGGCACCATCGGCCTGTTCAAGATTACCTCTGAAGGCGCCGTTGCCGCGGGTGTTCGAAGGATCGAAGCTGTGACCGGAAAGGCCGCCATGGATTACATTTATGGAGTCGAAAGCCTCCTGTACGGCGTCAGGGAACTGTTCAACAATGTCCCCGACCTCACCGGCGCAATCCAGAAGACCCTTGCCGAGAATGCCGATGCACGCAAGCAGCTCGAAGCCGTCGCAGCCGAAAAAGCCGCGGCTCTCGCCGAAAAACTCTATGCCGACGCCGAAACCGTGAACGGAAAGCGCATCGTGCGCTTCGACCGCAGCGCAGACCCCCAGCTGGTGCGCAACGTGGCCCTGCTTTTGCAGAAAAAGGCCGAGAACTTCGTGTTCGCCGGAGCATTTGCCTTTGACGGCAAGCCGAACCTCGTTCTGATGTACTCCTCCGACCTTGTGGCCAAGGGAATGAACGCCGGCAAGGACATCCGTGAAGCCGCGAAGTTCATCCAGGGCGGCGGTGGCGGACAGCCCGGCCTTGCAACCGCGGGAGGACGTTCCATAGACGGCCTTGCCCAGGCCCTTGTCAAGATGGTTGAGATTGCCTCGGCCTAAGCCATGAAGAAACTGGACCAGTTCATATTGAAATCCTTCGTAGGACCGTTCATAGCGATCCTCGGGATTGTCATATTCGTGCTGGTCCTCCAGTTCCTCTGGCTCTATATCGACGAGCTGGTGGGCAAAGGTCTGGAATTCAAGGTTATCCTGGAATTCCTCATGTGGGGAAGCTGCCAGGTGCTTCCGCTGGCCCTTCCGCTGGCTACCCTGCTGTCTTCGATGATGACGCTCGGCCAGCTCGGAGAGCAGTTCGAGCTCACGGCCATCAAAGCCTCCGGCATCTCCCTCACCCGTATCCTCACCCCGCTGGTGTTAACCAGTATCCTAATAAGCATAGCGGCGTTTTTCATCGGCGACCGGCTTGTCCCCTACTCCATCAACCAGATTTACACGATGAGGGACGACATCGGCCGCACCAAGAGTGAAATCAAGATTCCCACCGGAACCTTCTACGACGGCATCGAGGGCTATATCCTCCGTATTGACAGCCGCAACAAGGAAACCGGAATGATGTACGGGGTGCAGGTCTACGACCACACCGGCAACAAGGGCAACACCCGCATAACGGTGGCCGACAGCGGTATAATCAAGATGTCCAAGCAGAAGGATTACCTCACCTTCCAGCTCTACGACGGCATTAACTACCAGGAGAACAACACCAAGAAATACCGCGACACCACCCTTGCGCTTCAGCGCATCAGCTTCCACAGGCAGGAAATGGTCATCCGGCTCGAGAATTATGCCTTCCAGCATTCCGACAGCGCACGTTACGGCGAGCAGGTACGCTCGATGAGCCTGAGATCCCTTCAGGTGGGTCACGACTCTCTGAGCAACCTTATGGTAACCGGACTGGAAAGGCATACGAACGAGATTCTGCGTCACAACGCCCTCATCTACCGCAGCCAGCTGGACACCGGCTGGAGAGATAGCGGAAAGCCCGTTCTCGAACCAATGGACGGCTTCCAGTGGAAGAGCCTGCGAGACAAGCAGAGGGCCTACGAGAATGCATCGGCAAACGCCGCCCAGATTCAGACCATGCTCCGAAGCCAGGGGGTGGACGCCTACGACTACACCCGAATGCTCCGCCGTACCGACGTGGAAATGTGGAAAAAGTATGCCCAGGCGCTGGCCTGTCTGCTGCTGTTCTTCATAGGGGCGCCTCTGGGTGCGCTAATCAAGAAAGGCGGCCTTGGGACGCCGGCCATCATTTCCATACTGTTCTTCGTGCTGTACTGGGTGATAGACATCTCAGGCGAGAAGCTGGCCACCAACGGCAGCACCACTCCTTTCATGGGCAAGTTCGTCTCGGCCTTCGTACTGGCGCCGATTGGAGCATGGCTCACGTGGAAGGCCATCCAGGACGCAACTCTGTTCAATACCGACGTCTTCATGACCTGGTACAGAAGGGCAAAATCCAAATTCGTACGTATGTTCAGGAAAACCCGAATCGTATATATGGGCACCCCGGAATTCTCCGTAGGACCGCTTGACACCCTCATCCGAAACGGCTACACAATAAACGCAGTGGTAACCGTTCCGGACAAACCTTCAGGGCGCGGACTGGAGATGAACCAGAGCGCCGTGAAGAAGTATGCCGTTGAGCATGGCATCCCCGTCCTCCAGCCGGAAAAACTCCGCGACGAGAACTTCCTTGCCGAGCTCGCGGCCATCAAGGCCGACCTTTTCGTGGTGGTGGGATTCAGGATGCTGCCCGAAGTGGTATGGAGCATGCCCAAACTCGGTACCTTCAACCTGCACGCAGCCCTGCTGCCCCAGTACCGTGGCGCCGCCCCCATCAACTGGTCGCTCATAAACGGTGAAAACATCACCGGCGTGACCACCTTCATGATAGACAAGAACATAGATACGGGCGGAATCATTCTGCGCAGCGAATGCCGCGTGGAGCCCGAGGAAACCGCCGGGAGCCTTCACGACAAACTTATGGAGATGGGTTCCACTCTGGTTCTCGAGACCGTCGAAGGCCTAATCCAGCACAATGTGGAAACCCGCGTACAACGTAGCTTCATCCAGGGCAGCGAGGTCCTCAAACCCGCCCCCAAGCTCACACGCGAACTTCAGCACATAGACTGGGACGACTCCACCCGCCAAATCTACAATCTCATCCGAGGCCTGTCGCCCTACCCCTGCGCCTTCACCGAACTGGTCAGGGACGGCAAGGCCACCATGCTGAAAATCTATTTCGGCCGAAAGCGTACCGACCTCCACGCCGAAGCGGGAACCATACTCTCTGACGGCAAGACCTATTTCGCAATCGCAACCGCCGACGGAGCTATCGAAATCACCGACCTCCAGCTCGCCGGCAAGAAGAGGATGGACGTGGCGAGCTTCCTGCTCGGATTCCGGGAGCCCTGCTCGTACACCACCTCCAAAGGCACTTCCAAGGCCGAAATCCTTAAGACCAAAGCTGTAGATGAGTAGCATAGCAATTCTATGCAACGGGACTTTCCCGCGCAAAGCCTATCCCCTGTATCTGCTGTCATCGGCCGATACGGTCGTATGCTGCGACGGCGCGGCGGTCAAATACAGAAAGCACTTCGGAAAGTGGCCGGACGTTATAGTCGGCGACATGGATTCCCTCCCGGAGGCCTTCCGGAAGCAGTATTCAGGCACCGTCGTAAAAGAGGAAGAACAGGACTACAACGACCTCACCAAGGCCATGCGCTATGTCTTTGAGCATTATCCCGAAGCCGAAGAGATTCACATTCTTGGCGCCACGGGCATGAGGGAAGACCACACCGTTGGAAATCTCGGCCTTCTGATGGAATACACCCGGATGTTCCCTGCGGATGGGCGCAAGGTGGATATGGTGAGCGACTACGGAACGGCCTTCGCCGTGACCGACTCTTGCGAGCTGCATCTTGGCGAAGGCCGTAAGGTTTCAATATTTTCCGCAGACAACAGTCTCAGGATTGTGTCGGAAGGGCTGCAGTGGCAGACTTCCGGAGTGGTGTTCGACGCCTGGTGGAAAGCAACGCTGAACCGCAGCACCGCCCCGGTTGTCAAACTCAGTTTCTCACATCCTTCCGCCGCCCTCGTTATTGTTGATTGAGGGCGTCGGCGCTCTTTATGAATTCCGCGAGGTCCTTGTCCGACACGTGGTAGTTCTGCATTTCCCCGGAGAAATACTGGTCGTAGGCGCTCATGTCCACGAACCCGTGTCCTGAGAGGTTGAACAGTATGGTCTTCTTCTCTCCGCTTTCCTTGCACTTGAGGGCTTCCTTGATGGTTGCCGCTATCGCGTGGCAGCTCTCCGGAGCGGGGATGATTCCCTCGGTGCGGGCGAAAAGGACGCCTGCCTTGAACGAATCCAGCTGCTCGATGTCGACCGCCTCCATCAATCCGTCCTTCATCAGCTGGGAAAGAATCACACCTGCGCCGTGATAACGCAGTCCACCGGCATGGATGGAGGCCGGCTTGAAGCTGTGGCCCAGGGTAAACATCGGCAGAAGCGGAGTCATTCCGGCCTCGTCACCGAAGTCATATTCGAATTTTCCCTTTGTGAGCTTGGGGCAGGAATACGGTTCTGCGGCGATGAAACGGGTCTTTTTGCCATCCTGGATATTGTGCCTCATGAAGGGGAAGGCGATGCCAGAGAAGTTGGAACCGCCGCCGAAACATGCGACCACAATGTCCGGATATTCCCCGGTAAGGGCCATCTGCTTCTCGGCCTCAAGGCCGATTACGGTCTGATGCAGGCACACATGGTTGAGGACGGAACCAAGGGCATATTTGCAGTTGGGCGTGCTCACGGCAAGCTCTATGGCCTCGGATATGGCGCAGCCGAGGGAGCCCTTGTCGTTCGGATTGCGGGTAATTATGTCCTTGCCGGCACGAGTAGACATCGACGGCGAGGGGGTAATCGCCGCTCCGAAGGTCTGCATTATGCTTCGGCGGTAGGGCTTCTGCTCGTAGCTTATCTTTACCATATATACCGCGCAGTCAATTCCGAACTTCTTTGTGGCATAGCTCAATGCTCCGCCCCACTGTCCGGCGCCCGTTTCGGTGGTGAGGTTGGTGACGCCCTGCTCCTTGGCGTAATATGCCTGGGCTATTGCAGAATTCAGTTTGTGGCTGCCGGCGGGAGAAACGCTCTCGTTCTTGAAATAGATGTGTGCCGGGGTGCCCAGGGCCTCTTCCAGCTCGTAGGCTCTTACAAGCGGGGTGCAGCGGTAGGCGCTGTACTGTTCGCGGACCGCCTCGGGGATGGGAATCCATTCATCGGTCTGGTTGAGCTCCTGGTCGGCGCAGGCCTTGCAGAAGATGGGATAGAGGTCCTCCGGAGTAAGGGGCTTGCGGGTTGCCGGATGCAGGAAAGGCAGCGGCTTGTTGGGCATTACAGCCTGGATGTTGAAATAATGAGTGGGGATTTCGCTCTCGGGGAGCAGGAATTTCTTTTGTCTCATAAAGGGTTCGTTTTAAAAAAACCCGCTGTTGTAAGCAGCGGGTCCTATTATGGTTGATAAGATTGCTTACAGAATAAAGTTTGCCTGAATGTATGCATTGATGGCCGTGCTCACGAAAAGAAGTACAATGACAGCGCTCACAATGATACCGATAACCTTGAGGCGGATCTGCCACTTCTTGTTGTTCCAGCCGATGGTCTGGAACATGCTCCAGAAACCGTGCTCGAGATGCAGGAACAGCACTACGAACCATACAATGTAAAGCGCCACAAGCCACCACTTGCTGAAGGTTGCCATCAGAAGGGTGTAAGGATTGTCTTCATAATTGCCGATTCCGAACATCTCCGGAAGCTGCATCTTCGCCCAGAAGTGAGTGAGGTGGAATGCCAGCAGACCGAGGATGAGAATTCCCAGGATGGCCATGTTCTTGGCGCTCCAGCTGTCATTCTTCGCCTTGGAGGCCACCGCATAACGCTTGATGCCGCCGCGCTTGATGTAGTTCTCGGTCTCGAGCCAGATACCGTAAAGGATATGGATTGCAAAGCCGAGGGCAAGTACGGGAACCATTATGCTGATGAAACCGGTGGACATGAAGTCGCAGCCCAGTTTGAACAGACCGTCGCCGGTAGAGAACAGAGTGTCGTCCGCAGCCACTGCGCCGAACTTCCCGGTGAAGGAGTCAATCACAGAGAAGAAGTTGATGGTTCCGTGAAGCAGCAGGAAGATGATAAGGAAAGCACCAGAGATGCTCTGGATGAACTTCTTGCCGATTGAAGAGGTCAGGAAACAGGCCATTATAGTTGGTTTAATTGTTATCTGTTGTGCAAATATAGGAATCTTTCTTGGAAGATTCCCAATATTTCAATACTTTTGTTAGACCGAAAACGAAGAAACATGTATAAAAGAGTACTTTTGAAACTTAGCGGCGAAAGCCTTGGCGGCCCCGCGGGAAAAGGCCTTGATACGGCCATGCTGGAAAAATACGCAAAAGAGGTTGCGGCGGCGGCGAAAGCCGGCCTGCAGATTGCAATCGTGAACGGCGGCGGAAATATCTTCCGCGGCCTGCAGGGAGCTGACAAGGGCTTCGACCGTGTGGACGGCGACAAGATGGGCATGCTGGCAACAGTTATCAATTCCCTTGCCCTGAGCATGTTCATCAAAGCCGAAGGCGTAAATGCCGTGGTGTTCACATCCACCCCCATGGAGCCCCATGCAAAGTACTATATGAGGGACGACGCCGTGGCCGTAATGGAAAAAGGCGGCGTGGCGCTCATATCCGGAGGAACCGGGAACCCCTTCTTCACCACCGACTCCGGAGCGGCCCTCCGCGCACTTGAAATCGGCGCAGACGCCCTTCTGAAAGGCACGCGTGTGGACGGCGTGTATACGGCGGATCCGGAAAAGGACCCCACCGCGGTCAAATACGATGAGCTGAGTTTCGACGAAGCGATTTCAAAGCATCTCAAGGTGATGGACCAGACGGCCTACGCCCTCTGCTCGGACGGAAAGATGCCCATAATCGTCTTTGACATGAACCAGACCGGGAACCTCACCCGCCTCCTCAACGGGGAAAAGGTGGGCACGCTGGTGCATCCTTAAACCGGACGCGTCTTCTCCCTGAGCCAGGCGGCGACAGGGGCCTGAAGACGGTCCTTCAGCGTTGTATAGACCTTCTCATTGTAGGAGTTGAGCCATTCCAGCTCGTCCTTCGTGAGGAGGTCTCTGTTTATGCATGAAGTGTCGAAATGGCACAGCGTGAGAGTCTCGAAGCCGAGCCATGAGCCGAATTCATTGTCGCCCACCCTGTGGCACAGGACAAGATTCTCGTGCCTTACCCCGTGCATGCCCTCGCGGTAGAGCCCCGGCTCGTCGGAGCAAATCATTCCGGGCAGCAGGGGCTGGCGGTTGAAATTCTGGCGGATATCCTGGGGGCCTTCGTGTACATTGAGGTAGAAGCCCACTCCGTGACCCGTTCCATGGCCGAAATTACGTTTGTAACGCCACAGCGGTTCCCTTGCAAGGGCGTCTATCTGGCAGCCGGCCGTCCCCGCAGGGAAAATGGCCATTGCAAGGTCGATATGGCCCTTCAGCACCAGGGTGTAGTCTTCCATCTCAAGCGGAGTTACAGGCCCCATGGGAACTGTGCGGGTGATGTCGGTGGTGCCGAACAGGTACTGCCCTCCGGAATCCACCAGGTAGAGACCCCTGCGTTCAATCAGGGCCGAGCCCTCCTTCGGCGTCACATAGTGCGGCAGCGCCGCTCCGGGCCCGTAGGCCGATATGGTTTCGAAGCTGTCTCCCCTGTAACCCGGTATTCCGGCCCTGAGACGCCCCAGTTCGCAGGCCGCCGTCCATTCATCCACGCTTCCGGCATTCTTTTCCAGCCAGAAGAGGAACTGCTCCATAACAAGGCCGTCCTCAAGGTGCGCCTCCCGCATTCCTTCAATCTCGGTGGCGTTTTTCACGGCTTTCCGGGCGGGGATGGGAGATGCACATTCAATTATCTCGGGAAGAAGGTCGCCGTCGTCGATTGTCTGCCGGAGCTCATGATTCAGGGCCGAGGTATCGAGACATATCCTGTCTACGCCGTCCAGCCGCAGCGACGCAAGGGCGAATTCCACCTCGCTGTAGTCCATTATCTTCACTCCGTCGGCCTCGAGTTCCGCGAAGCTGGCGGCGGTTTCACCGTCGGGAGTGGAGTAGGCGTCTTTCCTTACGAACCAGAAGGCATCGTCCATTGTGACCAGCAGGTAGGATATCACCACCGGGTTGTATTCCACGTCGGAGCCGCGGACATTGAGCAACCATGCAATCTCGTCAAGGGAGCTCAGGATTATGGCATCGGCCTCCCGGAGAAGGAGCCATTTGCGCAGCCAGCGGAGCCTCGATTCGCGGCTTTCGCCGGCAAGGTCGTCCCCGAGGGTGATTATGGGATTCGACGGTATTGCCGGGCGGTCTGTCCAAAGTGACGAAAGCAGGTCCGGAACGGACACTATGATTGCCGACGGCACTGCGTCCTGGAACTCCCTCACTGCGTCTACGCTCTGGCAGAGCCCGTCCACCGCGATTTGCGGTTCATCGAGGTTCAGGGAGGCGAGCCACTCGGGAATGGGAACCTGTTCCGGCACCCTCATTTTGTGGAGATCCACACCCGTGCCCTCCAGCTGCCGGCGGGCCTGGATGAAGTAGCGCGTGTCGGTCCAGAGGCCGGCATGGTCCATGGTAATCACCACATCGCCGGCTTCTCCGGTGAAGCCCGTGAGCCATTTCACCTGCTGCCAGCGGGGCGCCGGATATTCGCTGGAATGAGGGTCGCTGCCCCCGAGGATCACAATATCCCAGCCCTGCTCGCGCATGAACTCCCTCAGGGCCGCAATTCTTCCGGCGTAGATGTTTTCTTCCATGGTGTTGTCTTTTTTCGCAAATATAGCTTATATTTGCATAAATCAAAAGAAGAAAGAAATGACAGAAGATCCGCTTGAAAGAATTGAACGTGAGGAGCAGGAGAAAAAACAGAACCGCCCTCTCAAGACCCTCCTCGTGGTGCTTGCAGTAGTTGCAGTCGCACTTGCGCTTACCCTTGGATGGATATGGAAACAGAAAAGCACCCTCGTAAACGAACTGGAAGGCGAAAAGGCCGAACTCGCCCAGCAGATGCTGGCCCTGCAGTCGGATTTCGAGAACCTGAACTCGGACTACGAGAGCATCAACCATCAGCTGGACACTTCCCGCGAACAGGTAGCCCTGCTTATTGAGCGCCTGCGCCAGACCGAGGCCACCAACCGCCAGCAGATTCGCCAGTACGAAAGGGAGCTGGGAACCCTCCGTACCATCATGCGTGGCTACATCACCCAGATTGACTCGCTGAACACCCTCAACCGCCAGCTTACGGCCGATGCCGCCGCGGCCCGCCGCGACGCCGAAGAAAGCCGTCGCGTGAGCCAGGAACTCTCCCAGCAGGTCGAAAGCCTCACCGGCCAGGTTGCCGCCGGCAAGGTGCTGCGCGCCCGTGGAATCAGCCTCACCGGCTACAGCGGCAGCGACCGCGTGAACGACCGTCACAGCCGCGTGCGCTACATGGTGGCGAGCCTCTCCCTCGTGGAGAATTCCCTCGCGGAGCATGGCCCCGTCAGAGTGTATGTAAGGGTTAAGGATCCGTCGGGCATCCTCCTCCAGAACAACAATTCCACCTCCTTCTCGGCCGGAGACGAAGTGCTTCAGGCAACCGCCTCCAGAGAGGTCGACTACGAAGGCCAGGAAGTGGAGCTTTCCATCTACATCAACGATACCGGAGACTTTGTCAAGGGTATCTACACGCTTGAGGCCTATACCGAAGCCGGCCTGCTCGGCCGCGCCGAATGCATGCTGCGCTAGGCCATGATTTACATCCACGTCCCTTTCTGCAGGAGTTTCTGCACCTACTGCGACTTCTATTCCGAGATCGCCGACGACCGTCTGATGGATCTCTATGTGAAGAGGCTGTGCAAGGAAATCAATGACAGGGCCGGGGAAATCGACGCATCGTCGCCAAAGACACTGTACTTTGGCGGCGGTTCGCCTTCCGTACTGTCCATTTCGCAGCTCACAAGCATTCTCCTATGCCTGGAAGAATGCGGCCAGGGCGGCCCGTACGAGGAATTCACCCTGGAAGCCAATCCGGAAGACATAGTGGAAAAGGGACTTCCCTACCTCCACAACCTGAAAACCCTCGGAGTAAACCGCCTTAGCCTTGGCGTACAGTCGTTCGACGACGGCCTGCTCAGGTGGATGAACCGCCGGCACAACGCCGAGAGGGCCGAGAAGGCCTTCCGCCTGGCCCGCGAGGCGGAAATGGACAACATCAGCCTGGATCTCATTTTCGGCTTCAACGAGCTTTCGGACGAGCTGTGGGAAAAGACCATCGACAAAGCGGTGGAGCTCGCTCCCGAACACATTTCCTGTTATCAACTCAGCGTGGAACCGGGCAGCCTGCTTGCCGAAATGCTGGCCGAGGGCCAGTGGAAAGAGGCGCCCGACGAGGTCTGTGAAAAGCAGTACCTCACTCTCTGCAAAAAGCTGAAAGAAGCCGGATACCGTCATTACGAGATTTCCAATTTCGCCAAGCCGGGCTACGAGGCCATCCACAACTGTGGCTACTGGAAAAGGTGCCCCTATGTTGGCTTCGGCCCCTCGGCCCACTCGTTCACGGGACGGGGCAGGAGTTGGAATTCCAACACTCTTGACGGCTATGTAAGCAGCCAGGAATCGCTTTCCGTAGAAGACGAAAAAGTGGAAACCCTGATGCTTGCCCTTCGCACAGAAAACGGCGTGGACCAGGATTTCCTCTACGGCAACTGCCGCGAGGAAGACATCCGCGCAATGGTGGAAAACGGCTCGCTTGTAAAGGAAGGACGGCGCTACCGCATCCCGGAAGAGAAATTCTTCGTGAGCGACCGCATTATCCGTGACCTGATATAAAACAAACTGCCATGAAAGCCAAAACCTTTATTTCCCTGCTTGCCGGCCTTGCCGCCGGTGCCGCCCTGGGCATTCTCTACGCTCCGGACAAAGGTTCCCAGACCCGCGCCAAAGTCAAGAAAGCGGCGAAAGACGGCCTGGACAATATGAATGTAAACATCGACGAGGCAACCGATACCATCAAGAGCCTCCGCGAAACCCTCCGCGAAAAGGGAGAGGAAATCATGGAAGGAACCCGCAACATTCTCCTTGAGCAGCTGGACCGTCTGGAGAAGGCTATCCGCAAGGCAGAAGAATCTGAAGAAAACGATGGGGAGTGACATTAAAGAATACCTGGACCTTCGCGTAGACGAAGTCAAACTGCGCGCCGCCAAGGGCCTGTCGCTGTCTACGTCAAAGATAGTGGCGCTGCTGCTTATAGTAATTGTGGGCGGTGTGCTGCTTCTGGCGATAGCTGCAGCGGGTGTACTGCTGCTTGGCGAGCTGATGGGCTCCTACGCAGGGGCGGCCGGAATAGTGGCCGGTGTGCTGCTGCTGTTTTTCCTGGTGCTGCTTCTGCTTCGCAAGAGGCTGTTCCGAAACACCTTCGTGTCGGCCTTTACCGATGCGTTTTTCCCGGGGGAAGACGGCCCTGCAACGATGAAACAGCTTGACAGGCGTCTAGGAAAGACCGCAAACCGCATCGCGGTTCAGGAAGAGCTGATCTCCTCGGCATTCGCGTTCAGAAATGTGGCGCTGAATCTAATCGGTGTCGTAAGAAAAGCCTTTGAAAAGCATGAAACACCTTCGGAGAGCTCTTAAATACTTTATTCAGGTGACCATCCTGTTCACCGTTCTCATCGGCGGGCTCATGCTCCTCGGTTTCGTTTCCAGCGACGTGAACGTAGCCTTCCGCAACGGATGGGGCTCCATCGGCCTCATTCTTGCGGCCTTTGCGGGTGTGAGCCTCGTATATCCCTTCTTCGGCTACGGGAAAAGGATGCTTCGCATCGGTGGAGACCCTGCCACGCACCGGGACGGAATAATAAAGACTATGGAAAACAGGCGCTATGTTTTCGCCGGAGAGAAGGACGGTGCAATGCTGTTCCACCTGGCCTCTCCCGTAAACCGAATCGCCAGACTATATGAAGACACAATAACTGTCAGCCCCGTACTGGGCGGATGGGAGGCCGAAGGGCTGTCCCGCGACCTCGTCCGCGTGGTTACGGCGCTGGAACATAATTTTGCAGACCATGGAGAATGATTCCGCTAAATTCAAGACCGTAGCCACATTCCCGGACAGGAATATGGCCGAGCTGCTGGTAACCCTTCTGGACGCCAACGGCATCCCGGCGGGTGTTTTCGGTGCAGATTCGTCCATCCCCTCTTTCGGATGGGCCAGGGAAATCGAAGTAAAAGTGAATGAAGAGGACTATGAGGCCGCAATGACCATCATCGCGGCTGCCGACAAGGCCGAATAGAACTCTTCTCCGAATGCTTCCTCGAGGGGTCCGCGCAGAAATTCATACACGCGGACTCCTTCTTTTCTGCCCTTTTCGAAGGCCGGGGCGCATATCTTCCACCGGTGCAGATTGAGGCCGATCCGTCCGCCGCCAAGCTCCACCACGCGGATGGGATAGAGGGAGCAGGAGATGGGTTTTTTGAACTTTGAAAGCCCTCTGCAGAATTGTCTCTCGATGGCGCAGAGGCAGTTTCCCTCGGCATCGAAGTGGCAGAAGGCGCACTCTTCCCCGTCTTTTACAAGCGGAGTTACAATATCGCCGTCCCTGTCTATCTCAAAGAAGCCCTTGGCCGCAACGGTGTCGAGGCCTTTCTGAGTCATAAGAGGGGAATACGCGTCGTAGTTTTCTTCGAGTTTCTCCAGCTCTTCCTCCTTGAGCGGAGCCCCGCTTTCCCCTTCTATGCAGCAGCGTCCCCTGCACACCGGGTAGTCGCAGCAGAAAAACTCCGTGACAACTTCTCCGGAAACCAGGATGTCTCCAATCTCTATTAATGTGCTGTATTCGCTGTTCATGGCAGAGCAACATATTCAACCCTGGGAGCACGGGCAAGGGCCGAAAGAATTTCATGAATGCGTGAGGAATCGATTCCCGCAAGGGTTTCAGCATATCTGTTATATATGTCCTTACCCATGGTATAGCGCATCACAACTGCATCAAGCACTCCGCCGGCGCTTGCCTGGGACGCTCTTACCTGTTCATAAACCATGTTGCGCCAGGCCCGGATATCCGCCTGGGACAGGTTCTCGGAGGAGACATCCTCAAGGGCAAGCCTTACATTCTGAAGAACCGTGTGAGCGGGAATGGCGTACTCTCCGGCCGGAAGGCCGTCGGCACTGACCGGCTCGCAGCTAATGAACAGACGCAGACGCTCCGTGGGATAGGCCACCGGTTCAAAGCTCTCGCTCACGCTGATGCCGAGCGGCTGAAGCCGCCTCACAAGGGCGCGGTGCACCTGTTCCTTCACAATTGGAAGCGCAAGGTAATTCGCCGTACTCAAAGGAAGGGGCGCGTCTACCAGTATATGCACTCCGGCTTCACGGGACTCTCCCGTAAGGCTTGCCGATGCGGGGGAATACGTCACCGCCTGGCGCTGGACCGTGCCTCTGTTTGTCTGGAAACCGCCCAGGTAGCGCATCAGGACCCGCTTTACGGTGAGTTCGTCAAGGTCTCCGACGAGTATCAGGACACCGTTGTTTACATGTGTGAAACGCTCGTTGAAGTAGGCCTCGGCCCTGTCCTGCAGGGCGGTGGTGAGAAGGGCCGGATTCCTGTGGAGGAAGTATGGATACGAAGGGGCGAGGGCGCTTTCAAGGCTGTCACGAAGGGGTGTGGCGGCAAGCCTCATGTTTCTGGAATTATGGTCCTGTCGTTGAAGATGGAGAGAATGGACTTCAGAAGGAAGGGAAGGCCCGGTGACGGCGCCTCTCCTTCGATGAGGAGATTGTTCATATCCACATGCGCGGACATTCTCACGCCGTGAACTTCCAGAAGGTCCCGGAAAGAACGGGCGGGAAGGCCTCCGGCGTCGTAAAGGCTCAGCATATCGGCGATATAGCCGGCTTCTCCGTCCTGAAGGGCGGGAATATGCGAAAGCCCGCCATCCAGCTGGAAGGCATATTTGAAGCGGCCGAAAATGCCGTCCATTTGCTTGTACACCACTTTTACGCCGTTGGAGAAAGTCCAGAGCGTGCCGCCTGAGACAGGTTCGGTCCTGGTGCTGCGGATTCTCACCCTGGGACAGTCGATCTCCAGACCAAGGGTGTCAGCGGCTCTCCAGCTGTAGTCTTTGTCGGTGGGGGAAAGGGAACCGTAAAGGTACGCGAGATTGTAATAGAAAAGGGCGTCGTCCCTGTCGAGCGAGTCCTGGGGAGAGACGAAGCTGAGGGTCAGGTTGCCAAGCTGGTCAAGTACAGCGGAGGAGAAGCTGTTGAACATTGCGCACTGGTCAGACTCGGTGACATGCTTTCTGGAGAAGAGACGGAGTTCTTCCGAGAAAGGACTCATGGCCGCGCCATAGAGGAAATTGGACACGCAGCGGTCTACGTCGGCCTCCACCGGAGGGGTGGCGGCGGCGCGGGAAAGCATCGAGGGAAGCATCACCCTTCTGGCGTTGGCAAACTCCGTTTCCGGCACTCCGAAATAATCCAGCTGCGACAGCGTGGACGAAAGAAGGCGCATCGCCGGATCGAGGTGGGCGGGATCGGTAATTACCGAAACCCTGTAGAGTTCGTCGTCTCCCTGGCGGGCGCTGCTCCGGAGGTCGAATTCGATTCCGCCGCAGGGAATGCCGGCATCGGCAAACTCCCTTTCGAGACGATGCCGGAGAATAACCGTGAACTCCTTAAGGAATATGTTGGTCACCAGGGCCTGTGCCGTGTTCATCTGGTTCTGCGGAATGCGGGCCGATGCATAAGAAACGCTGACGCTCGCCCTCACCGGATCCTGGCTCCTGTAAAAGAGCACCGACGGGGCCGGAGAAGGCTCCCAGACGTAATCCGGGGTGTGGTCCTGCCGTACCAGGATGCGGGGAACCATCATGGAAAAGATGTCCAGTTTCTTCTTCAGTTCCTGGGTGTCGATGTCTCCGCAAATGATAATGGCCTGTTCAGCGCGCGATGCGGCCACCTGGGTAAAACTGTGCAAAAGGGTGGAATCGAGAGCGCTCACATTGTAAAACGGAACGTGAGAAAAGCGGTATACCGTGGAACCGTCCCATTCCGTGATGTATCCTTCCCTTCCGGAGCCGATGCCGAAACCGGCAAGCAGGCCCGCATTCAGGCGGGAGCGCTTTTCCGGGGACGAAGGCTCGTCCCTCTGGACCACGGCCACTGAAGCGTAACCCTTCTCCGCGGGGTTCTGTACCATATAGTATTTTACTCCGCAGCCGAGGGTGCCGGTCTGGATTCGGCCGTCTAGCGGGAGGGGTGGCAGATTCTGGGCTGGCATAGTTATTGAAACCATGAGCCAGGCCGCAAGGAGAAGGATATGTTTTTTGAGCGACAACACCACTTTATCCTTTTTCTGCTGCAAAATTAAAACTTTATTTGCTATTTTTGCAATTCGGTTCGATTATAAACGATAAAAGATAAATGAAGATGAAAAGATTTTTTGTAGCAATCGTCACTCTCGTCCTGGCAGCAGCAGGCCTGAATGCACAGGATTACAACGCAGCAGTAGACACCTTCAATTCAGCAGCAACCGCTAGCGACAAGGCCCAGGCCATCAGCCTCTTCCGCTCCGCTATGGAACAGTTCCAGGCATGCGAGGGAGACGAAGCCCTGGAAATGGTCGCACAGTGCAAAGAACAGATTACCCGTACATATCTGAACCTCGCGAAGGAACAGATCAACGCAGCCTCCTATGACGACGCCCTCGCTTCCCTTCAGGCAACAATTGAAAACGCCAACGAAATCGGCCTTGAGAGCGTAGCTACCGAAGCCGCTTCCCTCATCCCGAACACCTATTCCCGCAAGGGCGCCACCCTGCTTCAGGCAAAGGACTATGCCGGCGCCGTCCAGGCAATGGCTCAGGCCGTGGCACTCGATCCCCAGAACGGTCAGTACCAGCTCATCTACGGACAGGCACTGGTTGGCGCAGGCCAGGTTGACGAGGCAATCACCGCCCTCGGAGCCGCCTACGAACTCGGCCAGGCCGCCAAGGCCGGCAAGCTGCTCTCCAGCATCTACACCAGCAAGGGCAAGACCCTGTCGAGCAACAACCGCACCGCCGAAGCCATCGAGGCTCTCCTCCTTGCCGTGAATTACAACGACGCCAAGGCCGACGCCTGGTTCTCCCTCGCAAGGTGCTACACCAAGAGCGGCAACAATGTAGAGGCCATCAACGCCTACAAGAAGTTCCTGGAGCTCCAGCCGAACCACCCTCAGGCAGTTGAGATTATCCTCACCGTCGCACAGACTGCAAACAGCCTCAACGACAAGGAAACCGCCATCGAGTACTACACCAAACTTCTGGGAACCAAGTACAATCAGGAAGCGACCGCCAAGCTCGCCGAGCTCAGAAGGTAGTCTTCAGCGTCATTTCACAAACGGCGCAATCGAAATCCAGCCGGAACCGCCTGCCCTGGTTTGTCAGCAGCAGCGGTTCCGCTTTTTTTGCCTTCCCCTGCCGGGGGCAAAGGCCGAGTTCGTGGCGGATGCAGTACTTCGTCCGCATGAGTTCAGCCCCCGGAACCGGCTCAAGCTCATAAGCGTGCTGGATTGTCTCCGCACCGCGGGCCTCATATATACTGCGGGAGATATCGTTCGCCACATTTTCCCTGTAAGTGAGTTCCTGAGGACAACGCACGGAGCCGTCCACCCGGCCCCTGTACATTGGAGGCACGAGGGGCTTCAATGAATCCAGCACTTCGGCGAGGCTGCGGCGCATGGCGTTCAGTTCGGACGCGGTGAAAAAAGGCATGTCCGAAAGCGCACGGAAAGAAGCGACCTTAAAGTCGTAGCAGGAACTTGTCTTCTGAAGCTGGGAATAAACGCTCTCCAGCATTTTCTCTGGGTTGCGGCATTCGCGGAATTCATAATCCCTGTCCAGACGCACGGCCCTCCCGTCTTCCGTACATGCTTCAATTAGCACATGAGCGCCATCGAGCACGACATCCAGTTTCACGTCTATTAGCCTCCGGGGATGGGATGCGTCCACTCTCTTTTCGAACTCGGCGGTACTGCTTCTGTAAAGAGTCATCCCAGTTTTTATTCCTTCCACCGGGGCATTGCAACGAATACTTCCGGCCGTGCAGACATCTCCGCGGAAGCCGTGGACCGAGCCGTCACGGGCGATGAAGGCGAAGCCGTCGCCATTGGACAGCCTCACATCAGGGCCGGCTGCCCTGAAACCGATCTCTGCGCCCTTTACCGACGTTACCGTTCCCACGGCGGTGCCGATTGAAGACGGAGCGTCCATCGACGACCATCTGCCGCGCTCCCCGTCGAGGAAAAGCGAGGTATAGCCGCGGTTGAATGCCTTGGAAAGATCAGGCTGGAAAGCATTGTGGACGCGCCCCAGGGAAGCTCTGGCGTAACGCTCGGGATGAGCCTCCACAAGTGCGTCCAGAGCCGAGGAGTAGGCGCTTACGACATTCCTTACGTAGGCCTCCCTTTTGAGCCGGCCCTCTATCTTGAATGAGCACACACCCGCTTCCGCGAGCTCTTCCAGACGGTCGATGAGGTTGTAGTCCTTGAGCGAAAGCAGGGCCTTGTTCTTCACCAGGAGTTTCCCGCTCTCGTCCTCCAGGTCGTAAAGGCTGCGGCAGGCCTGGATGCAGGCTCCGCGGTTGGCGCTTCGGCCGCACAGGTGCTCTGACATGTAGCACTGCCCGCTGTAGCATACGCACAAAGCCCCATGGACAAAGAATTCCAGTTCACACGAAGTTGCCCTGTGGATTTCGCGGATACGCTCAAGACTCATCTGACGCTCCAGAACAAGCCGGTCGTAACCCATGCTTTCCACAAAACGGGCCTTTTCCACAGTCCCTATCGCGCACTGGGTTGAAGCGTGAAACGCCATGGACGAGGTTTCCCTGGCAATGGAAAGGACCGCCGGGTCCTGGATAATGAGAGCGTCCACCCCAGCCCCGTCCAGTTCCCGCACAAGACGTCTCACCTCATCCAGTTCATTATTATATATTATGGTATTCAGTGTGACGAAAATACGCACTCCGAAGCGGTGGGCATATTCACAGAGTTCACGGATATCCTCAACGCTGTTGCCTGCTGCCTGCCTCGCCCCGAAAGAGGGCCCCGCGATGTATACGGCATCGGCCCCGCAGTCTACTGCAGCGATTCCGATTCCGGCCGTCCTCGCCGGCGCAAGCAATTCCAGCGTCTGTCTCATGGACACAAATGTACAAAGTTTTTTTCATATGAGTTCGAGTGTCATGGCAATGTTGCCGAAATGGCCTTCCTGACCGCTGTATCGGCCGATATAACGCCGGCTCAGGGAGCCTCGCCACACGATGTCGTCGCGGCTGTAGAGGGGTATCTCCAGTTCCACCCCATAGCTCTTGGAGTTTATCTTCACCGTGGCGTTGCACTTCCAACTGGTGCGGGTGCCGCCGTCGTCCTCGACTATCATCAGGGCGCATGACTCCAGCTGTTCCGTCCATTCCGAGACCAGAATCACATTGAGCGGCATGTCAAGGCCCACGTCCTTTCGCTTTACCACCACCATAAAATCCGTAATCGACGGCTGGTAAAGCCTGAGCTCTCCTTCCGTCGAGGCCTTGAAGTCTTCCACGGAACCAATCTTCACAAAGAACTCGCTGGCGCCGGAAAACCAGTTGTCGTACTGGATGTCGGAGCGGAAGGATTTCAGGACAAGTGTCTGGAAGTCGTCGGAAGGCTCCGACATCGGGCGGACATAGATTTCTCCGCCGCCCTGGCCCCAGGACGGATCTTCCCTCCGGAGCATTTCCAGAGTGCGGTAGGATGAGTCGTCATTACGGTTAATCACCCATACGGGACGCTCCCTGGCCATTTCTTCGGTAACTGTCACCGTCTCGCGGCTTCCGTCAGCACAGCACAGGAAGCCTTCGTTGGTTTCCAGCCCCTCGCCCGGGTCATAGGTTATCACCGGAAGCGTTTCGCCATCCCACGAGTCGGAGAACGGCCAGTATATCTGAAGGTCGGAGTTTTCCAGAGCTTCCAGGTATTCTTCGGCCGAGAGGGAGGCGGCTTTTGTGGAAAAATACTCTTCCACGGCAAGCGAGAGAGCCTCTCTGAGAGGATGTGAATATGCCCCCGCCTTAGTATCCGAAGCGCTGTCTCCCACCCCGGCGCCGGGAGAGGTGAGAAGGCGCGACATGGTATACTCTTCGTCGTAGCCGTTACCGGCCGAAGACGAGGCGGCGTCATGAACCTCCCTCATCTGCTGAACATCGAGGGGGAGTAGCGACATTATGTTTGCCAGCTCTTCGAGACTGAGAGTAGCCGGTGAGCCGGTTTCAGGCTCAGGCGCCACCTCCTTTTCCGCCTTTTCACATGAGAAAAAAATGCAGCACAGCGCGGCTGCAAGCAGTGTTGTCTGTTTCATCATTTCGTTTCCGGTCTTTATTCCGGTTCCCTGGCTGCAAAGGAAGGAATACTTATCCGTGTACCGAAATGTGAGACGGATAAAATAAAAAAACACCGCTGCAGTGCTGTGCAACGGCTATTTTGAGTAGTGTATGAAGCGGGTTTTTTCGAAAAAGTCCTTTACCTGCGCCGTTTTCGGGAAACCGGCGGCCTTGAAAACCGCCTCGGTTTCCGCGCCCAAAGCCTCATTGATTTCAGCCATCCCGGTTCCGCCAGGCGAAAGCAACCGCTTGGACCACAACGCGATAGCCCTGTAGAAAACCAGGGGATCATCTTCAGGCACGAACAGCGCTCCGTGCGGTTCGTAGTCAAATACGTTCCGTCTCATCCGGGCTTTTTCCGTCTCAATTATGTAGGGAGGGTTGGAGACAATAAGGTCGAAGCGTCCTAACGGGAAATTCTTTTCCGTGTCCAGTACATCGGCCTTGACAAAGGTGGGAATCCTGGCACCGGACGCTTCGGCTTCGGAACGGAAAGGCTGGCTTCTCGCTACTGAAAGCGCCTCTTCCGAAATGTCCACGGCCACAACCTCGGTCCCCGGGGCCGAGAGCGCCACCGTCCACGCCAGGTTCCCGGAACCGGTGCACAGGTCCAGCACCCTAATCGGGCGGGCTGATGCCCTCCGCACGGCCTCCATGGCAAGCAGCTCGGTTTCCGGCCTGGGGATGAGCACGGACGGGCTCACATTGAAACGGCGTCCGCAGAATTCGCTCCAGCCAAGTACATACTGAATGGGTTCACCGGAAGAAAGGCGCTCCATCGCGGAAGCGAGCTCCGGCTCTTTCGCCGGATCTATGACGAATCCTGGCTCAACGATGTGGGTATAGCTCTCAGTACCCAGCAGGGAGGCGCAGAGCATCAATACTATGCCATGCGCCTCCCTGGTGGGATACAGCGGTTCGAGCCGCCCCGTGGCCTCGCGGATGAAATCGGCGAGGAGCATCAGGCGTTCTCGATGATTTCAGTGAGGAAGGAAGTGAGATCCATGCCGGCGGCGCGCACCATCTTCGGCACGAGCGAAGCATTGGTCATACCGGGGATAATATTCACTTCCAGGAAATAGATTCCGTCGGCGGAGTCGATGTAGTCCATTCTCACCAGGCCTTTGCAGCCAAGGTGACGGTAGATGCGGCGGGAGATTTCCTGAATCTCGGCGGCAAGGCTGTCGGGCACTTCCGCAGGGCAGACCTCCTGGCTCAGGCCATTGTATTTGGCCTCATAGTCGAACCAGTCGTTCTCCGAAATGATTTCAATTATTGGAAGGGCTTTGATTTCGCCTCCGTTGCCCTTGTACACCGCACAGGTGAGCTCATGGAGCGGCTTCACGGCCTTCTCCACAATAACGGTGGTGCCTTCAGTGAAAGCAAAGCGGATGGCGGCGGGAAGGTCTTCCCCGCGCTCCACCTTGGTGATGCCGAAACTGGAGCCGCCGTCGGTGGGCTTCACGAACAGGGGCAGACCAAGCTCTTTCACCGTTTTTTCGCTGAAAGCCTCAACGTCGCCGCCCTGGCGTATCATTGCATCGGGGGCAAGATTCACTATTCCGGACCCCTTCAGGTAACTCTTGCAGGAATACTTGTCGAAGGCTACGGTGGTCACGAATGCGCTGCAGCTGGAGTGAGGGATTCCGAGCATCTCCAGATAACCCTGAAGCAGGCCGTTCTCCCCGGGCTTTCCATGCTGCATGATGTAGACGAAGTCGAAATTAACCTTCTCTCCGAGCACCATCACGGAAAAATCCGTCTTGTCCACTTCGGGCTGCGCTCCCTCGGGGAAAGCCACCCGCATGGAGTTGGCCTTGCGCATCGCCACGAGTTTCCACTCGCCGAAACGGGCGAAAATCTCGTAGACGTCGTAGCGGAATTCGTCGATGCGCGACGCCGTGAATTCTCCGCTGCGGCAAGAGACCTCCCATTCAGAGGAGTCGCTGCCGTAGATAACTGCAATGGTCTTGTACTTTGCCATAGATTACTCAAAATAATATTCTTCCATGTCTATGGGATCGTCCGCGTGACGGTGGCAATAGGAGTTGTTCACTCCGTCGGGGAAGACATCGTCCGCAGTGATTCCGAGGGTTCCGTCGGCAATGACCTTCTTCATCCACAGACCCCAGATGGGCAGGGCCATGTTGGCGCCCTGACCCAGCGAGCCGTTGTTGAAGTGGACATAACGGTCTTCGCCGCCCACCCACACGCCGGCGGTGATTGTGGGGGTATAGCCGATGAACCAGCCGTCGGAGTTGTCGTTGGTGGTTCCGGTCTTTCCCGCCATCTGGCCGGTGAGACCGTAACGGAAGCGCAGGCGATATCCCGTACCGCCGTCCACGACAGCCCTCATCATCTGTATCATCTCGTATGTAGCCTTATCCGAAAGTACGGAGTGCCGCCTCTCGGAGAACTGGCCGAGGACATTGCCGTCGCTGTCTTCGATCCTCGTCACGAACATTGGACAGGTATACTCGCCTCCGCTGGGGAATGTGTTGTAGGCCGTTACCATATCATATACGGAAAGGTCGGCCGAGCCCACGCAGAGCGACACCACAGGGTCGATTCGTCCACCGATGCCCATTTTCCGCATCATACTCACCATGGATTCCGGGCCGAGCTGCTGCATCAGATAGGCCGACACGGAGTTCGAGCTGTGGGCGAGGCCCCAGGTGAGGTCTACAATCGAACCGTCGGCATGAGGATCGCTAGGAGTCCAGGTGTTGTCGCCGTTCACCACTATCACCACGGGAGAATTCTGCACAGGGTCGCAGGGGGTCATGCCGGATTCCATGGCAAGGGTATACAGGAAGGGCTTAATGGTGGAACCAACCTGACGGCGTCCCTGCCGCACGTTGTCGTATTTGAAGTAACGGTAGTCGGGACCGCCCACATAGGCCTTCACGTGGCCGGTATTCGGCTCGATTGCCATAAATGCCGCGCGGAAGAAGGACTTGTAGTAGCGGATGGAGTCGTCCGGAGTCATCACGGTATCGATATAACCGGGGCTGTCCCAGGTGAACACTCTCATGCTCACGGGCTCAGAGAAACTGCGCTCGATTTCCGCCTCCGAATAACCAGAAGCCTGCATCATGCGGGTGCGGTCGCTCCAGCGGCGGGCCTGGCGCATGGTGGTCTCGATTACACGGCGGTCGGTATCAGCGGAGAAGGGAGGGTTGCGGCGGTTGCGGAGCTCGCGGAAGAAGGCCTTCTGGAGGTCCTGGCTCAGGTGCTCGACTATGGCCTCTTCGGCATAGCGCTGCATCTTGTAATTGATGGTGGTATAGATGCGGAGACCGTCACGGTCGAGGTCATAGGGAGTTCCGTCCGACTTCGAATTCTTGTTGAGCCAGCCGTAGAGGGGGTCGTCGGCCCAGAGGAGGGAATCCACGCGGAAATCCTCGACGGTGCTGTATGACGAGCGGCGGGGCTGGGTAGCGCTCATGGTGCGGCGGAGCATGTCACGGAAATAGGGGCCAACGCCGGTGGTCCTGTCTCCCTTTCTGGCATGGAGCACTATCGGCAGGGCCTGGATGGAGTCGCACTCGGCGGCGGTAAGGTAGTTCATGTCACGCATCCTGGACAGAACCAGGTTGCGGCGGGCAAGCGCATGGTCGGGATTGATTGCCGGGTTGTAACGCGTGGGCTTGTTCACCATTCCCACCAGCACCGCACTCTCCTCCACAAGAAGTTCCGACGGGGCTTTCCCGAAGAACTGTGAGGCGGCAGACGATATTCCGTATGAATTCGAACCGAAGAAGATTGCATTGAGATACATATCCACAATCTCTTCCTTCGTGTAGTTGCGCTCAAGTTTTATGGCGGTTATCCACTCCTTGAGTTTTATCCAGACCATTCCGAGCTTGCCCACTCCGCTTTTTCTGGGATACATGGTCTTTGCAAGCTGCTGGGTTATGGTGGAGCCGCCGCCCTGCGAGCTGTCGCGGGAAAGCAGGGTCTTGAAAAGCACTCGGCCAAGGGACTGAAGGTCCACTCCGGAATGCTGGTAGAAGCGCTTGTCTTCCGTAGCCACCGCGGCCTGGACCAGAGACGGCGCCAGCTCTTCGTAGCTTACGAATGTGCGGTTTTCTATATGATAGGTGGTGAGAATCTCCCCTTCCTCGGCAATCACCTGGGTTGCGAGTTTGGTTTCCGGGTTCTCGAGCTCTTCGATCGAAGGGATGTCCGCGAAGGCCCAGACAATGCACAGGAGCAGCAGCAGGGCCAGGATGGGGCTCACTACGATCACCCAGAACCAGATGGTTATTTTTTTCTTTGTCTTGTCTGTCATCACCAAAAAAATTTCACCTTGGGCAAGACCTATGGTCTTGGCAAATATACTGAATTACAAAAGTACGCAGAAAATTTGGAAAATTGGCGTGATTCTGCTTTACTTTGCATATTATTTCGGGGCAAATCCCCAAAATAACCAAGAAATGGAGGGAAAAAATTTAGTCATAGTGGAGTCTCCCGGAAAAGTGAAGACCATTCAGCAGTATCTGGGAAAAGAGTATCTTGTGAAGGCCTCCAAAGGCCACATCCGCGACCTGGAAGAACACAAACTCAGCGTTGATATCGAGCACGGTTTCATCCCCGAATACGTAATTCCGGCCGACAAGAAAAGAATTGTGGCTGAATTGAAGAAGCTTGCCGACGCAGCAGACACCGTATGGCTCGCTTCCGATGAAGACCGCGAAGGAGAAGCCATTTCATGGCACCTTACAGAAGCCCTGGCCCTTCCTCCGGAGAAAACCAGGAGAATCGTTTTTCACGAAATCACCAAAAACGCCATACTCAAAGCCGTGGAAGAGCCCCGCGGGATTGACATGAATCTCGTGTATGCCCAGCAGGCACGACGTGTGCTTGACCGCCTGGTGGGCTTCGAGCTCTCCCCCGTGCTTTGGAGAAAAATCCAGCCGAAGCTCTCGGCCGGCAGGGTGCAGAGCGTAGCTCTCCGCCTCATCGTGGACCGCGAGAAAGAGATTATGGCCTTCACGCCGCAATCTTATTATAAGGTAGAAGGCCAGTTTGTGCCCGAAGGAAGCAAAACCGCCGTGAAAGCCACCCTCGACACCCGTTTCAACTCCCTGGAAGAGGCCCGGAAATTTCTGGAAGACAGCATAGGCGCCCACTACAGGGTGCAGTCAGTGGAAAAGAAGGAGGCCGCACGTTATCCGGCGGCGCCCTTCACCACCTCCACCCTCCAGCAGGAAGCGTCGCGGAAACTCCGTTTCTCGGTTTCCGTAACCATGAGGCTGGCGCAGTCTCTCTATGAAAGAGGTCTCATAACCTATATGAGAACCGACTCCACCAACCTTTCGTCGCTTGCCATCGGCTCGGCAAAGAAATACATCGAGGAGAACTTCGGGGCCGAGTATTCCCACACCAGGCAGTACCACACCAGGGCCAAAGGCGCCCAGGAGGCCCACGAAGCCATTCGCCCCACCCATATAGATACGGTGGAGATAAACGGCACGCCCCAGGAGAAAAAACTGTACAGGCTCATCTGGAACAGGACTCTCGCATCCCAGATGGCCGAGGCGAAGGTGATGAACACCTCCGTCAAGTTTGCCGGAGACCGCCGCAGTGAAACCTACGGCATCCTGGCCACGGAAATTCTCTTCGACGGTTTCATGAAGGTCTACCTCGAAGGACGCGACGACGAAGACTCCGCCATGGCCGACGAGGTGATCCTCCCCGGTCTCAACGAGGGTGACGTCATGGTGGAAAAAGGCATATCGGCCCAGTGCAAATTCAGCGCGCCGCCGGCAAGGTACAGCGAAGCCGCGCTCGTGAAAAAGCTCGAGGAGCTGGGAATCGGCAGGCCGTCGACCTACGCCTCCACCGTGGATACGCTCACCCGTGGCAGGGGATATGCCGTAAAGGGCGACAAGGAGGGCGCCGTCTACAAGGTCACGAATCTCTCCCTGAGCAACAACTCCATTCGCAGCACTCAGAAGAACGAAGCCGTGGGTGCCGAGAAGGGAAAGCTTCTGCCCCAGGAAATAGGGATGATGGTTACCGACTATCTGGTTACCAACTTCAACGACATACTGGACTACGACTTCACCGCCAACGTCGAAACCTTCTTCGACGAGATTGCCGAAGGGAACAAGCGTTGGAACGAGCCTCTCGCCGTGTTCTACACCGGTTTCCACAAACAGGTGGACAGCGTGCTGAGCGACGGGCAGTATGGCAACCGGATGAGCCGCGAAATCGGAATCGCCCCCGACGGACAGAAACTGGTGGCGTCGTTCGGCAAGTTCGGCCCCTATGTCCAGAAGGGCGAGGGCGAAAACAAGCAGTGCGCCTCTCTGGCAAAGGGACAGCTGATTGAAACGCTCACAGTGGAAGAAGCCTTGAAGCTTTTCGAACTTCCCCGCACTGTGGGAGTCCTGGACGGAGAGAGCATAATAGCCACGAAAGGCAAATTCGGCCCCTACCTAAGATTCGGCAGCCGGAACATAAAACTACCCCGCGGAGTGGACCCTCTTTCCGTTTCGCTCGAAGAGTGTATCAGGATTATTCACGACGCCGATAAACCCGCTCCCGCAGCCGGTCCAATAGCGGAATTCGGTGATATAAAAATACTTAACGGGAGGTATGGTGCATATATTAAGCAGGGGGATAATAATTACAAAATTCCAAAAGGCGTAGATGCCGCCACCCTAACCGAAGCTGAATGTCAAGCCATTATCGCCTCTGGTGGCGCAAAAACAAATTTCAAAAAAGGGCGTAAAAAATAAAAAGAATTTGTAACTTTGCGGCGAAAGGTTTAAAATTGTAAGCATATGTCTAATTACCATATCGACCAGATAGACCAGAAGATACTCTCGTTCCTGGTGAAAAACGCCCGTATGCCCTTCCTTGAAATTGCCCGCGAATGCGGTGTCTCAGGCGCAGCCATTCATCAGAGGGTCAAGCGTTTGGAGGCAAACGGAGTAATTACCGGCTCCCGCCTTCTCGTGAAGCCGCAGGCTCTCGGACTCAACGTGTGCGCCTATGTGAGCATCTCGCTTTCCGAGTCGACCAAGTACCCCGACGTCATTGCGAGCCTGAAGAATATTCCCGAGATTGTGGAATGTCATTTCGTTACCGGACGCCATGCAATCCTGGCAAAGCTCTTCTGTCTGGACAATGACCATCTGATGGAGGTTCTTCTGAACACCATTCAGAAAATCCCGTATATCCAGTCTACCGAAACGATGATTTCCCTGGACGAGCCCATCGAGCGCCAGGTGTGGGTGAAGGATTTCAAGAGCACGAGCTATTCCGGCCGCGACTGAGAAAGAGAAAGAATCGCCCTGGCAAGCTCGAGGTCTTCCGGGGTTGTGATTTTGATATTGTACCGCTCTCCTTCGGTGAAGGTGAGCGGTATTCCGTATGCGGCCGCCACCGAGGCGTCATCGGTGAAGGAGGTGTCGTAGCCGAGG
>CAJOCS010000003.1:73785-84132 GCA_905233655.1 uncultured Bacteroidales bacterium
ACAAGGGTCTCCACAGAGGGCATCACCGGAATAAGTGCCGGAACCTCCATGGCCAGAGAAACCAGTTCCGAAATCTTTTTCGCGCTGATGAGCGGACGCACTCCGTCGTGCACTGCGACAATGGCCCCGTCGGGAACGCAAGAGAGGGCGTTTTTCACCGAATGGAAGCGTGTGAAGCCGCCCTGGACAAGCCGCTGGGGGCAGTTGAATCCGGCCCCCGTGCAGTATTCCTTCCAGTAACTCCTGTACTCCTCGGGCAGAACGGTAATTATCTGAATATCAGACACTGCCTCTATAAAACGTTCCATGGTACAGCGCAAAACGGGCTTGCCGTCCAAAGGCAGGAACTGCTTGGGAAGACGGGTCCCCATACGGAGCCCGCTACCCCCTGCGGTGAGCACAAGAAATACTTTTCTCATGATGCGTAAAATTCTTTTCGCGAATGTAAGTTTTTTTTCTTAATTTTGAACGTTTTTTCACCGGATAACCCGATATTTAGACTTATATCCCGATATGGCATTCAGATTCCTGAACCAAGAACTGGCTATAGACCTCGGTACGGCCAACACCGTTATCTTCCAGAACGACCAGATCGCCCTGGACGAGCCGTCCATAGTAGCCATCGACAACCAGACGGGGAAGTGCATCGCCCTGGGCCAGAAGGCTAAACTGATGCACGAGAAAACCAACCCCGGCATTAAGACCGTGCGGCCCCTCATCAACGCTGCCGAGATGATGATCCGCGGCTTCATCCGCCAGGTGAACTCCCGTCACCGCAGCCTCTTCGCCCCCAACCTCAAACTCGTGGTGGGCATTCCTTCCGGTTCAACGGAAGTGGAAATCAGGGCTGTGCGCGACTCTTCCGAGCACGCCGGCGGCCGCGACGTCTATCTCATTTATGAGCCTATGGCGGCGGCGCTCGGTATCGGCCTTGACGTGGAGGCCCCCAAGGGCAATATGGTGGTGGACATCGGCGGCGGCACCACGGAAATCGCAGTGATTTCCCTCGGCGGCATCGTGCAGCAGGATTCCATCCGCGTCGCAGGCGACGTCTTCACGGCCGACATCCAGAATTATCTGCGCCAGCAGCATGTCATCAAAGTGGGTGAAACCACCGCCGAAAAGATTAAGATAGCGGTCGGCGCGGTCATTCCCCAGCTTGACGAAGAGCCGGAACCCTTCCTCGTAAGGGGTCCGAACCTCATGACCGGCCACCCGGTAGAGGCCCTCATCCCCTACCAGGAGATTGCACACTGCCTCGACAAGTCCATCGCCCGTCTGGAAGCATCCATCCAGCAGGTTCTGGAGCAGACTCCTCCGGAGCTCTACTCCGACATTGTGGAGAACGGCATCTTCCTCAGCGGCGGCGGCGCCCTGCTGCGCGGCCTGGACCGCAGGCTCTCCGAGAGAGTGAACATTCCCTTCCACGTGGCCGAAGACCCGCTGCGCGCCGTGGCCCGCGGAACCTGCATCGCCCTTAAAAACACCGACAACTACTCCTTCCTCATGCGATGAGGAAAGGGGGCTTCATACCCAGAGTAATCAATGTGGCCGTCTTCGTTTTACTGGAGATGGCCGCCTTGCATTTCGTGAAGGACAATGGTGAGCTCCAGCGCATTGCAGTCGCAAGGGCCAGCCATGGCTTCATGGGAACGGTCTGGGGAAGCACGCAGCGCATAAGGAGCTACTTCAGCCTGTCGCGCACGAACAGGGAACTGGCAGAGGAGAATTTCCGCCTTTTCGAGGAGCTCTCCCTTGCCCGAGAGGCCCTGCACCGCGCCGGGATGGACACCGTGGGCACGTCCATTGCCCGCAGTTCCGGTTTTTCCTACATCCCCGCCGAAGTGGAGAAGGTGAGCCGCAACAAGCAGCACAACTACCTTATCCTCAACCGTGGTTTTGAAGACGGAATTGCCGAGAAATCCGGAATCATAACGCCCTCGGGCGTAATCGGCATGGTGGACGCGGTGAGCGCACACCACTGCTATGCCATCTCTTTCCAGAACAGCGACATCTCCATCAGCGCCAGAATCGGCACCGAGGGCGGGACAGGCCTTCTGGTATGGGACGGGCACAGCAGGACCGGCGCCGAGCTCAAGGAGCTTCCGCTCCAGTACAAGTACAATCCGGGCGACACCGTTTTCACGAGCGGCCATTCGCTGATGTTCCCTCCGGACATTCCGCTTGGCATTTCGGGAGAGTCCCGGATTATCAACGGCGCCACACGCTCAATAAGGGTGGAGCTTTTTCAGGATGCCGGTGCGGCACGATATGTAACAGTGGTACACAATACCGCCTTTGATGAAATAGAGGAGTTCATGCAATGAGAAAACCGGTTTTCTGGGTGGTATACATCCTGTTCCTGATAGTGCAGATGATTATCTGCAACTACTTCCGCCTCACGCCGTACGTGATGCTGTCGCTGCTGCCCATAATGGTGCTGTGCATCCCCATCAGGGTAGGGACTATTCCCACCATGCTCATCGCCTTCGTTTCCGCCCTGCTGGTGGACCTTCTCTCCGAAGGCCTCCTCGGCCTCAACGCCATGGCGATACTGCCCGTGGCGCTGCTGCGCAAAGACATTATCCGTCTGGTCTTCGGCGACGAGATGTTCTCCCGCCGGGAAGACTTCTCGCTCAACCGCAGCGGTACCGGGAAGGTTTCGGTGGCGATTCTCCTGGCGCAGGCCCTGTTCCTGCTTGTCTACATCTGGATAGACGGCGCCGGAACCCGTCCTTTCTGGTTTAACGCGGCAAGGTTTGCGGCCTCGCTCGTTGCGGGCTACGCCCTGGCTCTCCTTTCGGCGGGCACACTGGCGCCCGACAGCAGAAAATGACGGGCTCATCCCGGCATATTCCCCTGCTGATTGGATTGGGAGTGGCCGCCCTGGTATTACTAGGGCGCATTTTCTCTCTGCAGATACTGGACAGCCGCTATAAGGAAGACGCCTCCCGCAACGCCACGATTTACGAAACCATCTACCCCACCAGAGGCATTATCTACGACCGCAACGGTCAGATTCTGGTGGGAAACAAGGTTGCATACGACATACTTGTAAATCCCCGCGAGGTTCAGGCCTTCGATACTCTTGCCCTTGCTACGGTTCTTTGCGTAGAGGCCGATTTCATCCGCGAAAAAATGGCCGATTATCACCGCCGGCGCCGCTCCATCGGCTTCCAGTCCGTGACCATGCTTCGCGCGGTTCCGTCCGAGATTTACATGCGTTTCGATGAGGTAAAATACCGTTTTCCCGGCTTCCGCGGCCAGGTGCGCGGCATACGAGACTATCCCGTCAATGCCGGAGGCAACCTGCTGGGGTATGTCTCCGAAGTGGACCAGGCCTATATCGACAGGCATCCCGGCGAATACCGAAGCGGAGATTATGCAGGCATGACCGGCATCGAGGCGGCACGTGAGGCCGACCTTCGCGGCGAAAAAGGCTACCATATCTACCTCCGGAATTCCCACAACCAGATTGAACAGCCCTACAACAACGGTCTGGACGACAAGGAGGCCATCCCAGGGCACGACATCGTTACCACCATCGACGCCACCCTCCAGCAGTACGGGCAGCAGCTCATGCGGAACAAGGTGGGGGCTGTAGTCGCCATTGAGCCTTCTACGGGAGAGATTCTGGCCCTCGTCTCGTCTCCTGGTATCGACGTCGACATGCTGGCCGACATCGGCAAGCACTATTCTGAAATTGCGGGGAACAAATACAAACCCATGTACAACAGGGCCGTGCAGGCTTCCTATCCTCCGGGTTCCGTTTTCAAGCTGGTGAACGGGCTCATCGGCCTTCAGGAAGGCGTCTTAAGGCCGGATATGATGTATCCCTGCAGCCAGGGCTACCATTTCGGCGCCGGGCACAAGCTGGGTTGCCATTCTCACAAAAGCCCCATCAACATGGAGGAATCCATAATGATGAGCTGCAATGCCTACTACTGTTATGTGCTGAAAAATATCCTCGACAACCGGAAATACGATTCCGTCGCCGAGGGGCTTGACCACTGGAGGGAAATGGTCATGAGTTTCGGCTTCGGACGCAAGCTGGGAAGCGATTTCCCCGCCGAGCTCAGCGGAAGCATTCCCTCCTCGCGCACCTACAACCGCGCCTACGGAAAGGGCCGGTGGAACTCCACCACCGTGATTTCCCTTTCCATCGGCCAGGGAGAGATTCTGGCAACGCCCATGCACCTTGCGAATCTCTGCGCCACTATTGCGAACCGCGGGCACTATTTCATACCGCATATCGTCAAGGCCTCGGAAGGCGTGGAGATAGACCCGCGCTTCTACGAAAGGCAGTATACGATGGTGGATACCATCCATTTCCCCAAGATTATCCGCGGCATGTGGAGGGCGGTGAATTCCGGCCCGGGCATGGGCGGAACGGCCTGGATTGCCCATGTGGACTCGCTGGACATCTGCGGAAAGACCGGCACCGCCCAGAATCCTCGCGGGGCCGACAACTCGGTATTCATCTGTTTCGCCCCCATGGACAATCCGCAGATTGCAATTGCGGCTTACGTGGAGAATGGTGGTTTCGGCGCCACTTATGCAGCCCCCATCGCATCGCTGATGGTGGAAAAGTATCTTAAGGGAAGCATCTCCCGTCCCGACCTGGAAAGGCGGATGATGGATGCCAACCTGCTGTCGAGAGTAAGGACCAACTAGGATGATTGAAGGACCGTCACATCAGAGAGGACTCCGCCAGTCGGTAGACTGGAAGCTGGTCGTCGCATACCTGATGCTCATCCTCATCGGATGGGTAAACATCTATGCGTCCATCCATTCCACCGAGCCCTCGTCCATTTTTGACTGGTCGGCCCGCTGCGGAAAACAGTTCGTATGGATTCTTACGGGGCTGTCTCTCGCAGCCGTAATCCTGTTTGTTATCCCTCCAAGGCTCTGGGAGTCGCTGTCCATTCCATTCTACCTCTTTGTTCTGTTTCTGTTGGTGGTGGTGATATTCGTTTCCAGCGACGTCAAGGGCTCCCACTCCTGGTTCGACCTCGGGCCGATACGGTTCCAACCCGCGGAAATCTCCAAGATTTCCACCTCGCTGCTGCTTTCCTATGTGATGAGCATGCAGGGCTTCAAGATGTCGCAGTTCAAGAACTTCGCCACCGTCGCAGCTATAATCGGCATACCCATGCTAGTGATTGTGGCCGAGAGCGAGACGGGCTCCGCCCTGGTTTATCTGGGCTTTATCTTCGTCCTCTACCGCGAGGGTTTCTCCGGGTGGTGGCTCGGGCTGATTGGCCTGGTGATAGCCCTGTTTATCGCCACTCTTGTAGCCGGGCCGTACACGGCCGTACTTATCCTGATTGGTGTTCTCACCCTTTTCTCGATGAACTCCGCTCCACGAAAGGAAAAGAAGCCGCGTTTCTGGATTGGGGCGGGATTTGTGCTGGTGATGGCGCTCCTGCCTTGGCTCCTGGACGTTATCGGCAATGGAATTCAGCACAGGATGGCGGTCCTTGCCAACCGCATATGGGTTCCCCAGGAGAATGAGAGCGCAACATATTTCTGGTCATTCCTCCTGAAAGTGAAACCGATGCACGTTCTGGTGGCTCTCTCCCTCGCCGCCCTGCCCATCCTTGGCTGGAGGGCATACCGGAAGAAAGACGGCATCATGGGGCTCGCGATTGCGGCCTTTGTGGTGGGTGTGGCGCTCGTCTTCTCGACAGAATACATTTTCGACAATGTCCTGCAGCCGCATCAGCGCAGCCGAATCGAGGTTCTTCTGGGCATGAAGGAAGACCTGGCCGGGGTGGGTTACAACGTGAACCAGTCAAAGATTGCCATCGGCTCCGGCGGATTTTTCGGGAAGGGATTTCTCCACGGCACGCAGACCACCTTCGGCTTTGTTCCGGAGCAGTCCACCGACTTCATCTTCTGCACCGTGGGTGAAGAATGGGGGTTCGTGGGATGCCTGGTGGTGATTCTGCTGTACGTCTTCATGATAGCCCGTATCATTCTGGACGCGGAGCGCTGCCGCTCGGCATTTACCCGAATCTACGGCTACTGCGTGGCGGCGTGCATTTTCATGCACCTTTTCATAAACGTGGGAATGACGGTTGGACTGATGCCTGTAATCGGCATTCCGCTGCCCCTTCTTTCCTACGGCGGATCCTCGCTCTGGGCCTTTACCATCCTCATTTTCATCTTCATATCCCTCTACCGGGAGGAGAAGAAGTACTTCTAGGCAATTTCCATTTTTTTTGCTTATCTTTGCAGTCCCACATTTTGCCTTGGTGGTGGAATGGTAGACACGAGGGACTTATACAATTTGAGTGCACTCTCTGAAAAGAGAGCTGTAGAATGTCGTAAATTCAAGGAAACCATAACGGGAAAGGCCGATGGCAATCTTGAGCCAAGCCTCTGAAAGGAGGAAGGTGCAGAGACTAGACACGACACACCTAAAGAGCCATGCTCCATGGTGAAGGAATAGTCCGGACCACAAACAGAAATGGTGGCGAAAGCCATAGTGGTAAGAAAATCCCTTGGCCCGAAACGGCCGTGCGGGTTCGATTCCCGCCCGAGGCACGCCCTACGGGCTGTTTTTATTCAGTTGGACAACATTTGGACAACAGTAAGTAATTCTTGAGAGCCCAAATGATTTATTTTTTCCATTTTTTACGAGGCTTATTCTTTGCTCGTTCCTGGCAAAAGGCATGGATGAATGCAATCATTTGAGAAGGCAAATCCATAGGTGCAAACTGCGAGATGGGTGTTTGTATGACAAACACCGGCACCGAAGTGCCGATTTTACGCCTTCGGCGGACAAAAAATGCAGGCGACAAGCCTGCATGATAGATTCTTCGGCCTGCGGCCTCAGAATGACATCCGATGAAAAAGAAAAGGTCAAAAAGCTTCGCTATATCTTTTTACGAAAGCGGCAGCCTTTCCATCGGCCTCCAGCACCTCGTCCAGAAGGGCATCAAGCAACGCACTGTAAGAAGGATAGTTCCGCCCGGCATTTCGGCGCAGCCAGAAATTGTAGCAGTCCAGGCGGGCGAAGGTTCTTCGGGACAGGGAAATGCTGGTGCGGTCCGGGATGGATGGTTCCCGCTGCGCTTGTCCTTTTTTCTTTCTCACCGTCTTTTGCGGGGTGGGTAAGTGCGTGGGCTCCGATGCGGCCGCCTCCTGGCGGACCGCATCATCTCCCTTTGCCAATCGGAGCTGTTCCCTGAAATCGTCAAGCTGACTCATAGCTGCTTCCTCCCTCCGTTAAGAATACGCATCACGTCGGCCTTCCGGTATAGATGCTTGCCGCCCACCATGGACGGAACAAGATATCCCCGCCGGGCCCACTTGGTCATTGTGGAGTCGCAACGCTTTAGGATGGTCATGACCTCCTTTCGGGTCATCCACTCTTCCGGTGACGGTTCTGACGCCTTTCGGCGGGCAATGTTTTGTTGATACTTGGTGATGACAGCATCGGCGAACTCCTCCAGCTGCTCATCGGTGATGATGGTTAGGACCATCTGGCTTGCCGGCACTTCCGGCGCACAAATCTCTCTCTTCATATCGAACCAGAATTAAAGGTTTAAAAATATGTATCGCTGCATGGACCTATGCCGTGCAGCGATACAAAGTTCTGTAAAATAATTGAGTTGTGCAAGTTTTCGGAGTGGACTATCGTTCAACTGGATAATACCCACCGGTTCTTTTTGATCCTTTATACTCAATTAATCCTTTTTCCCGAAGCAAAGAAGTATACCTTTCTAATGTTCTTTCTGGAATACCCGATGCTTTAGATAAGTATGGGACTCGATTACCGGGATAAGTTCTAACAACATCCAGAGCCAATTTTTCACCCTCGGTTATTCCGCCATTTATTCCGCCATTTATTCCGCCAATAGGAAGAATCGTAGGCTTATATGGTATAGTAATACGAAAAACGTCATCTTCCTCAATTGCCACATCACGACCATCAAAATATGCGGGACCATATTTAAGCAGAGTCCTTCTACCCACACCCAGTTCCTCTACATAGCCCATGTTGGCGAAGAATCTGGCGATGGTCGGGTTCTTAGGGTGAGGAGTCAACTCGGTCAGGGAAACCGTTGCCTTATGATATGGAATATTCCAGTTCTCTGCAACCACTGTATCCTTGAAAATAGTGAATGAAGCGGGATAAGAATTGGAGACCTCCCTATGAATGAGTAAGTTAAGAAATATTTCCCTAAGGATGGTATCGCGGAGGCTGATACGATGTCTCTCCTCTAGAAAAGGGACCTCCGGCAAATGCTTTTTGGCAAAAGTCATTAGCCTTTCCAACGAGCGAATCATATTGCAGCGGATAACGTCTCTGTCATCATAAAGAAAGGTATCGTTAATCCGACACAAAGCATCTGTCTTGAAATGAGGAAGAACGTTAGAAATTGTCCTTTCCGTCCCAAGCACCAAGACGGCAGCAAGTGTATAGCCCTCTTGCCCTGTCTGGGAATCCCGAAGACGCATACCCGAAGAAACCAGTATTTCTTCATCGCTCATTGTAAGCCATGGATGATTGGGGTTGTCAATCTTTGCCTGACTACGGACGAAATCAAAAATACCGGGCTCGAAGTCTTCAATAGTAAGGAAAGGATATACCCTATTCTCTGTGTATCCGGCTTTCCCCTTCCTTACCAATAGGTTGAAAATCTGCTGAGTATTACGCAATTCGAAGTCTCCGTCCTGATTTCTGTCGTAGTAAACTCCTTTATAGGTATGCGCCTCTGAACTCTCGGGCACATATCCGTATATAACTTTCTTCCCGTCAATTACAAGAGGCTCGAACTCGATGTAACAGGTAGGATTAATTAGCTGCGGATTGTTAAGGTCCTTGGCGAGGGTGTCCAACTGCGTCTGCAGTGATTCTTCACTTACGCCTTCGATACTTCCGTCATTGTTGGCGCCAAGGACAATATGACCGCCACGCCTGTTCAAGAAGGCGCATATGCTCTCATAGACACTCCTTGCCAGAGAGTCCTTCGAACGCTTAAGCTCTATTTCCGTCCACTCGCGCCTGATCAGCAGTGGCCTAAGTTCCTTTTCTGTCATGTCGCAAATTTAATCATTTCTTTTCTTTCAAACCTTCTTATTCTCCAGAATCTTCACCAAATCCTGCTTCATACCCAAGTCGATTTCACGGTAGCGGTTGAAGGCGCGGGAGCCCTCGGCGTGGCCGGTGAGGGATGCAACCAAGTTGGGATCTTTGACCTGCCGGTAGATGTTGCCTGCAAAGGTGCGGCGAGCAAGGTGGCTGCTGGCGATTTCATTCAAAGGACGCTTTACCTCTTTCCTGGTGACTGGATCAAGTTCTGTTACAAGGCGGGTGATGCCAGCCACTGTAAACGCGGCCTTGATATTATCATTATAATTCTGTTCACTGATGAAGGGCAGCAGGCTGTCCCCGGGGCGGTCCTTGTACTTCTCCACTATCTCCAAGGCTATGGCATTGAGAGGGACGACCACCGTACGGCCGCTGAAATGCAGCGTCTTCGCGGCGATGTACTCAAGGGCGCCGTTCTGGACGGACTGCTTGGTGTAAGAAATCAGGTCTCCCACCCGGCAACCCACATTGCACTGAAACACGAATATATCCCTTTGCTCCTCAAGCACTTTTGTGGGCATCGGCGTCCGGTAAAGAGTTTCTACCTCATCCAATGTCATGATAATGGGTGTGCCATATTTCTTGGTGTAGCCGTTCTTGATGCACCAGGAAAAGAATGCCTTGATGAGTTTGAAAAGGCCGTGGAGATAGTTCTCGCTACGCTCGGAGAAGCCTCGCTTTTCCGGCAAAGTATCCATAATCTGCGGGTACTTCTCTACGTATAGGTACTCGTTCTTGATATAGTCCCTGAGGTCGTTCAGTGTATCCACATTTACCTCATTGATGTCAAAAACATATCGACTCATTCGAGGCATGGAAACGCGAACATAGACCTCGTAACGGTGAATCAGGCGCTGTAGGACATGGTAATGGCGCACACGGGAATTAGACAGCTCGCGCCCGTCGGCAAACAGACTGAACAGTTCATCGAAATCCTTCCTCCGGCTTTTGCGAGTCCGCGGCGCCAGGCTCTTACCCTTGTAATAGTTCTCCACCGTCTTTTCCAGCCACGCCGGGCCGATTCTGTCTTTTTCCTTATCGATGGAGTAGGATTCGGAGATATAGGTCTTGACGGCCGACATTTCCTTGGACAGCGTCTGCCGCTCCCCCTCCGGAATCAGCACACGCTTTTTGAGGTCCGCGGCCTTGGCATCCCACCAGGTGGGGTCGATAAGTATCTTCGTGACCTGCCGCTTCCGGAAGTCTCTGCCATCTGATACGCTAACGTGAAGTGGCACTCTTTC